>NZ_JBXAFO010000027.1:69861-78007 GCF_058793255.1 Rhodococcus sp. MPR-R1B | reverse complement strand
CTGACGCGGTGATGGCGATCTCGCGGACGTCGCTGGGGTGAAGCCGCCACAATCGTCCGCGCACACCCACGGCGGAGTTGTTGACCACGTCGGTGACGGCATCGTCGGTGATGTTGATCGTCATGAGAACCCCCCCCGTTCCGCCTTCCATCATACTCGAACATACTTTCGAGTCAAGGACGTTTTCGGGAAGGTGAGGTGGGCCCGGCCGTCGTGATTCTGTTGTTCGAGAGCAGATTCCGTCGCTAGAGCATCAGCGCCGGATCTGTAGTCAGTTCGATGTTCAGCCACGGTTCGTAGGGGAGATCGGCGAGGCTGGTGGCGAACGAGCGTCGTACTGCGTCTTCACCGTCGATGTCCCAGCTGTGTGGCGCGACCATGAACGTCGCTTCGACATACAGCTTGCGACCCACCTTGCTCATGGTGAGAGTCGGTTCGTCCAAGCCGAATTCGTCGCGGACGACGGCGATGGCATCGTGCACGCGGGCCTGAACGTTTTCGCCGGGAGCACCTTCGAGGAGTTCGATCAGTGCGGTTCGCAGAAGTGCGTACGGTTGCGGGACCAGCATCGCGCAGCCGAGGAGGACCAAGACGGAGTCGACATATCGGTCGGCGTCGGAGAAATCGGTGCGGCCCAGGATCATTGCGACGACAGCACCGACTGCGACCAGCGCGCTGAAGGCAGCCGACGCTCCCCATTGCCTGGCTTCGGCGACGAGCAGATCAGATGTGCGGTCGACTTGTCGGACGTAGCGCCAGATGATGATCGACACCACCGCGCTGACAGCGCCGTATGCCACCAGAGACCCCGCGGTGACGTCGGCTCCGCCCGCGAGGATGACACGAACTGCCTCGACTGCAGCGTAGGCGAGCGTCGCCAGTAGTGCCATGCCCTGGACAGCGATGACGACCGGGATCAATGCCTCCTTACCGAACGGGAAGCGTGCGGTGGGGCCCGAGTCGGCTATCCGCGAGACCCGCAGTGAGAGCGCCGTCAACACCATTCCGATGAGGGCGTACACACCGTCGAGCAGGATCACCTGGGACTGCGAGATCCAGCCCCAGAATGCGGCGAGCACAGCCAACGCCGTTGCGACCACGAGCGAGTACCGCAGGGCCTTGCGTTCGCGGGTAGCGCTGTCTTCCTTGGTGCCCATGAATTCCAAACCGCCTGTCCGTTTCGATATTCCTTCACGTAGGAATACCAGCAACGACGCGCAGGCACGGGATCAGTGGACCAATTGCGCTGCCAGATCGAGAAAGTCCTCGGCGTTGATGTCGAACTCGTCGGAGAAGGACACATCGGGATTGCCCCTGGCTCCGAATTCGAGTGGTCGAGCTATGAAGGCTGTGCGGAATCCGAGAGCTTTGGCCGCCCGGATGTCGTATTTGTGACTGGCAACCATCATGATCTCGGCCGGGTCGTACCCGAGATATCGAGCAGCCAGGTGGTAGATCTTCGGATCTGGTTTGAAGACGCCGGCCATTTCGGCAGTGAAGACGGCATGCCATGGCAGATTTCCGTGCCGGGAGATGCTGACTGCGGCATTCACGTCGGCGTTGGACAAGGCAGCGATTGTGTACTGCTGGCGCAGGGTTGTCAGGCCAGCGACAGTGTCGGGCCACGGGTCCAGGAATTTCCAGGCGGTGGTGAGTTCTTCCTGTTCGGCATCGGAAAGTTCGATGCTCTCGCGGGCCAACAGCTTGCGCAGAGCCTCGCGGTACACCGAATGTACTGTCACCCATTCGCCTGTGGAGTCGTCGGCCTCGGAGGTGTTCGCGAAGTACTCAGCGCGCCAGAGATTGACGAATCTTGGCCAGTCCACGTCGGCGTCGGTGATTCGACGGGCCTCTCGGCACAGTGTGCTGTGAAAATCGGTCGCTGTGCCCTGGACGTCGAACAGCAGTGCTTTGATCTTCTCGCGCACTAGGCCTCCACTCCGAGATCACCTGACGGACTTCCTTCATTATTGCGGCTGCAGCGCCGGATTCGTGCTCGGTGAGCGCAAAGGCTCGACGCGTCGCAAAATAGACATCTATGGCCGACCGCGGATTTACCCCGACTCAACTCGCCGCCCGAGCTGCCTACTTGCTGCGCGGAAACGACCTGGGCACGATGACCAGCGCTGCCCCGAAGCTGTATCCCCACATGTGGAGCTGGGACGCCGCGTTCGTGGCGGTAGGTCTGGCGCCGCTCAGCGTCGAACGGGCGGTAGTAGAGCTCGATACCTTGCTCTCGGCTCAGTGGAAGAACGGAATGATTCCGCACATCGTGTTCGCGAACGGTGTCGACGGCTACTTCCCCGGCCCGACGCGGTGGGATGTCAATGCGTTGGCAGCGCATGCTCCTTTGGGTACCGCTACATCGGGAATCACCCAACCCCCCGTTCACGCGATCGCGGTGCAGCGGATTCTCGATCATTCGCGTCGGCACGGACGTACGACGCGTGCGGTCGCGGAAGAGTTCCTCGACCGGCGCTGGAGCGATCTGGTTCGGTGGCACCGGTGGTTGGCGGAGGCCCGCGATCTCGACGGCAACGGCCGTATCGCGCTCTATCACGGGTGGGAATCTGGGATGGACAACTCTCCGCGGTGGGATCTGGCGTACGCGAATGTTGTTGCGGGACAAGTTCCTGCGTATCAGCGTGCTGATCTCGCTGTGGTGACGGACCTGTCTCAGCGGCCCACGGATAACGAATACGACCGCTACCTTTGGCTTCTCGAAGAGATGAAGGCCGTGCGGTACGAGGATTCTCAACTCGCCACTGCCATGAGTTTTGCCGTCGAGGACGTGTTTGTCAGTGCGGTTTTCTCGATGGCATGCGACGTCTTGGCAACTATCGGTGAGGAGCATTCGCGGCCGAACTCCGACGTCCGTGATCTGCGCGGTTGGGCAGATCGATTCCGGCAGGGCGTGATTGCCACCACCGATGAACGATCAGGTGCAGCAAAGGATTTCGATCTTCGCACCGGGCGATGGGTTCATACCGAGACCATCGCGATGTTTGCGCCGTTGCTGTGCGGCGGCCTGAGCCGCGATGCCGAGCGCGCTCTGTTGCGCACTTTCGAGGGGCCCAAATTCTGTGGTCACCCGGACATGCGGTTTGCTGTCCCACCGTCGACGTCTCCGGTTTCCGGCGATTTCCGTCCTCGGGAGTATTGGCGTGGCCCGGTGTGGCCGGTGATCACGTGGTTGTTCTCGTGGGCGTTCGCGCGTCGGGGGTGGGCCGAGAGATCGCACGTCTTACGTTCGGAGGGGTTGCGGCAGGCCAGCGATGGCAGTTTTGCCGAATACTACGAGCCTTTCACCGGTGAGCCGCTGGGCAGTATGCAACAGTCGTGGACCGCTGCGGCTGTTCTCGATTGGCTCGGTTGAGTGAACATTCCCTGAATTAGGGGACAAAACGGACTAGTCGACCTTAGTCTCGGGAAATGGTCGAGCGACGGATCGTCAGGACACTGGGCAAGCTCACCCCGATCGCGATGGCAGCTGCCATCGCGATCACGGCACCTGGCCTCGCCGCTGCCGACGCTCCCCGTGGCCCGGACGTCTCTTCGTGGCAACACGTGGACGGAACCGGAATCGACTGGTTCCAGGTCAAGGCGTCAGGGCACGAGTTCGCGATGGTCAAGGCCACCGAGTCGCTCAACTACGTCAATCCGTACTTCATCCAGGATTGCCTGGTCATGCGTGCTGCCGGCGTCTCGCGCGGGGCCTACCACTACGCAGACGTTCGCCAGTCCCCCGAAGCCCAGGCCGCCTTCTATTCGGCGATCGTCCTGGGTATCAACGGACCTGGTGACCTCCCGCCCGTTCTGGATCTCGAGGACGCGAAGGGACTGCCCGCCGGGCAGGTCATCGACTGGACTCATCGCTACTTGAATACAGTCCAGGCACTTACCGGGCGGCAGCCCATCATTTACACGTATCCCAACTTCTGGCGTACTCAGATGGCCAACACCACCGAGTTCAACCACTACCCGCTGTGGATCGCCGATTACAACGGGCAGAACGCACCGGGGCCGCTACCCGGCGGTTGGTCCAACTGGACTTTCTGGCAGTACACCAGCACCGGACGCATCCCCGGAATCACCGGAAACACTGATATCAACGTCTACAGCGGAGCCCAGGGCGATTTCGATCGCTACGCCAACAGTGTGGGGTTCGGCAGCAGCTAGTTTGCGGCGGGGCCCTTGGCTCCGTGGTGCCCGGTTCGGGCCCTTTCGCCCTCGATGCATTTGCCTCGAGGCACGCGGAAGGGCCCTTTTTGGCACTCTTGTGACGCTTGGCTGGTTAGTCCGGTTGTTGCTCGTCAGTTACGAGAATTCTGCCGGGCGGTAGCCACGGTCGCTGAACTTTCGACTAGCTGAGCAGGATCAGAAAATAGCTATGGCAGAAAATGAGCAGAACTGCTCTGCCTGAAAAGCTACAAAACGGACTTGAAGTTGGGTTTGAATCGAAGGCGGCCGCCCGGTTTCGGGCGAAGTTGGTGCCTCGCAATCCAATTATCGGAGCCTCGGGATGCTTCGTTACCGGCAGCCGTCGCTGAGTGTGGTCTGGATCAATTCGATCAATTTCGACGTGCTCGCACGGGTGATCGGACTCCATTCAGGACGGGGTTTCCGACCGTCGTTCGAGGGTCTGTGGCGCATCCAACAGGCCTTATCCATATTGGGCATTTGTCCAGATTCCGTACCTTCCTCGAGGTTGGTCGTCACCCGATCTGGTCAGCGGAAACGTTGAATGTCATCGCGTTCGCCGCGGTGCCGCACTCCGAGGGCTGAATTGTCCGCTCGGACAACACTGCTCCTCGAAGCTTGTCCGATCTACGAACAAAAACGTCGATCGGTCTGCTTTGTCCGACTTTCGATGGGCAAGCTCCCGGTTATCTGTTATCTTGTTCCTGATAACTGGAAGGTTGCTCTCGATTTGCGCGGATTTCGAGGGCCAAGGTCCTGTTCAGGGCGGCTCTTCCAACACGCAGGTGTTTCCGAAGAGGAGCTCGAATGACAGGACCGGCAACAGCGTCCGGTGTGAGGTCGATCAGCCGAAAACAGGCGCATCGACCCGAACCAACCGATCAACCGGGAGTTCGCGCCAGCGCTCTCGCATCTCCGTCCATCGAACATCGATCAGGCACATCCTGGGGAGTAAGAAATGCCTAACGACATACCGCCGACAAGGTCGGCCATATTCACCGCAGGGCTCCCGCCCTGGGTGCGAGCGTGGACGGTGGTATGGACCGCCATCGCGATGATTCTCGGTATCTCCGGCGCGACGGCAGTGGTTGCGTCAGCGCAGCCGGCCGCGACGCTCGGCGGCCCCGTTCAGGCTCAGGCGCCGGCTCGCGCCGCTGTTCTTCCGGATGAACAGCCTGCAAAAGGCTGCGCATTCAGCGCCCCCGGCACCGGTCCGTTCTCGCAGAACATCTGCTGGATCGATATGTCGACGCTCGATGCGGCAACGGCTGCTTCTGCGGCAGGGCAGTCGATGGAAATCCAGCTCACCGACGGTTACAAGATCAACTTCAAGGCTTTCCTCACCGACTCGGTAGCGGGAAAGACACACCAGGGGATCGAAACGAAGGCATTTCCCACGTTGCACTATGCAGCGTTGGGAACTTCCGCGTACACGGGTGTGCCGACGACGATCAAGCCGGCGATCTACCAAACCTCAGCCACCGCTGGTCAGTCCGGTGGAACAGTCTCGCTGAAGAACATCGTGATGACGGGGCCGAATGGCGCCGTCAACAACTACGGGCTCGTAGCAGCCGACGCCGAGTCGACAGACGCGAATATCAATACTACGAACGACCGTGAATTCCTCACTTTCAATTCGGACAAGCCTCTACGGCAGATCGCACGTACCGTCGGTGACGACAGTGATCCTGCCTACCCCGGAATTCGGGCCTGTGACGGTGGGCTGACGGGTATGCCAGCCAATACCGTCCGATGCGATTCGTGGAACAACGTCAATGGCCAGGGGCGCACGCCCGGAACGCTAGTCGTTGCATCGACTGCTCCGACAAGTTTCGCAGCCACTTTCGGAAATACCGTTCAGGCGACCTCGCGTCAGGGCCTGGCGTTCGGTGTGCTGCTGTCGAAGGTCAAGATCGACAAGGACCTCACGCGCGTCACCCCCGGTGACGATTTCACTATCGGCATGAGCACCGGACACCACGCTGATGCAGGCGCCGCTGCAGCAACCGAGATCAAGAGCACCACGACCGGTGCGACTGATACGACGGCATCGACTGGCTGGCGGACGCTCCTCGCAGATACCACGCCCACCCCTGTCACGTTCTGGGAGAAGCCAACTACCTCGGCGACCAAGACCGCGAACTATGCGACATCGTGGGATTGCCAGGTAAACGGCGTGACCCAGGCCCTCAGGGTCGGTGACGTTGCGCAGGCAGCACTTACACCGGGTGACAACGTGTATTGCAAGGTCAAGAACACCCCGGTTCTCGTGAAGAAGTCGTCGTCACCACCTACCGGTGAGACGGTCAATATCGGCCAAACAATCACCTACACTCTGAATTTCGAGAATCCCGGCACTGCGCCGGCACTGATCGACTACACGGACTTCCTTGCCGACGTCATTGATGACGGAACGGTTGCGGTCGGTGCTGCTACCGGCGGACTCACCGCTGCATTGGATGGCGCCGACAAAATCAAAGTCGGCGGCACATTGCCAGCCGGCGGCAAAGGGACAGTCACCTACACCGTCACGGTCAAAGACGGTGGTAACAAAGTCCTGAACAACTACCTCGTTCCGGGGACAACAACTCCTCCCACAACATGCGATCCTGCAACCAATCTCTGCACGACGCATCCCATGCCCGGGTTCACAGTCGCGAAGACCGCTGTGCCCGCGACAGGTTCGACGGTTCAGGCCGGCGATACCATTACGTACACGGTCACCGGTGCTAACACCGGCAAGACGGCCCTGACTCCCGCGACGATCAAAGACGATCTGAGTGCGGTTCTCAACAATGCTGCCATCGTTCCGGGCTCGCTGAAGGCGACCGTCGACGGTGCTGCTGTCGCTGCTCCGACCCTGTCGGGCAGCATTTTGTCGTGGTCCGCCAATCTCCAGGCTGGTAAGTCTGTTGTTCTGACCTACCAGGTGAAGGTCAATGCCGGCGTTGCCGCGGGCACGGTTCTGAACAACAAGGTCACCGGTACTGCGAAGCCACCCACCGGTCCGGACATCACTCCTCCTACGGTGGAGACGAATCACTCGGTTCCCGGCTTCAAACTGGAGAAGACTGCTGATCCGATCTCCGGTTCGACGGTTCAGGCCGGCGAGTCGATCAAGTACACCGTCACCGGCACCAACACCGGCAAGACGAAGCTTGATCCGGTACAGATCAATGACGATCTGGGTGCGGTCCTCAATAATGCTGCTGTCGTTCCGGGTTCGCTGAAGGCGACCATTGACGGAGCTTCCGTGGCTGTTCCGACTTTGTCGGGTACGACGCTCTCGTGGACTGGCGTTCTCGAAGCCGGCAAGTCGGTTGTCCTGACCTACGAGGTGAAGGTCAACGACGGTGTCGCTGCGGGTACGGTCCTGAACAACAAGGTCACGGGTACTGCGAAGCCGCCGACCGGTCCGGACATCACTCCGCCGCCGGTTGAGACGAATCACTCGGTTCCCGGTTTCACTGTCGCGAAGACTGCCGATCCTGCGTCGGGTACCGGCGTCAATGCTGGTCAGACGATCACGTATACGGTGACAGGTACGAACACCGGTAAGACGACGCTCAATCCTGTTGTGTTGACCGATGATCTGTCGAAGGTTCTCGACAACGCGGTGTTGGTGGACGGTTCGCTGAAGGCGACTGTCGACGGTGCTGCTGCCGCTGCTCCGACGCTGTCGGGGACGGCGCTCTCGTGGACTGGTGTTCTGGAGCCGGGTAAGTCTGTTGTTTTGACTTATCAGGTGAAGATCAACGATGGTGTTGCCGGCGGGGTTCTGATCAACAACAAGGTCACCGGTACTGCGAAGCCGCCGACGGGTCCGGAGATCACTCCTCCGCCGGTGACGACGGAGCATCCGGTTCTGTCTCCGAAGATTGCTGTGGTGAAGTCTTCTGATCCGGTGTCGGGTTCGAATGTTGTTGCCGGTCAGGACATCAAGTAC
>NZ_JBXAFO010000027.1:0-69767 GCF_058793255.1 Rhodococcus sp. MPR-R1B | reverse complement strand
GTGGTCGGTGGGGTGTTCGTGAACAACTTCGTTGTTCCGGGGACGACTCCGCCGGTTGATCCTCCGGAGGTGTGTGATCCGGTGACGCAGCTGTGCACGACGCATCCGGTGAAGGTTCCGGGGTTCACGGTCGCGAAGGCTGCCGATCCTGCGTCGGGTACCAATGTTGCTGCTGGTCAGACGATCACGTATACGGTGACCGGTTCCAACACGGGTAACACGACTCTTGATCCGGTGGTGTTGACCGATGATCTGTCGAAGGTTCTCGACAACGCGGTGTTGGTGGACGGTTCGCTCAAGGCAACGGTCGACGGTGTCGACGCGACTGCTCCGACCCTGTCGGGCACCACGCTCACCTGGACCGGTGCATTGGAAGCCGGTAAGTCGGTTGTCCTGACCTACCAGGTGAAGATCAACGATGGTGTTGCCGGTGGCACGTTGATCAACAACAAGGTCACTGGTACTGCGAAGCCGCCGACGGGTCCGGAGATCACTCCTCCGCCGGTGACGACCGAGCATCCGGTGAAGGTTCCGGGGTTCACGGTCGCGAAGGCTGCGGATCCGGTGTCGGGTACCAATGTTGCTGCGGGTCAGACGATCACGTATACGGTGACGGGTGCGAATACGGGTAACACGACTCTTGATCCGGTGGTGTTGACCGATGATCTGTCGAAGGTTCTCGACAACGCGACGTTGGTGGACGGTTCGCTGAAGGCGACTGTCGACGGTGCTGCTGCCGCTGCTCCGACGCTGTCGGGGACGACGCTCACCTGGACCGGTGCATTGGAAGCCGGTAAGTCGGTTGTTCTGACCTACCAGGTGAAGATCAACGATGGTGTTGCCGGCGGGGTTCTGATCAACAACAAGGTCACTGGTACTGCGAAGCCGCCGACGGGTCCGGAGATCACTCCTCCGCCGGTGACGACCGAGCATCCGGTGGATGGCACACCCGCGATCGAGGTACTGAAGTCCTCTGTTCCGTCCACCACGAACCGTGTGGTTGGCGGCCAGGAGATCACGTACACGCTCACGTTCAAGAATGTGGGCACCGCGGATGGTGAGGTCAGCTTCTACGACGATCTCACCGACGTTCTCGACGATGCAGTAATGACGAAGGATCCGGCTACCACTTCCACGCTGGTTGTTTCGGGTGTCGTCGACAACGTCTTCACGGTCACCGGAAAGCTGGCCAAGGGCGAGACCGCGACAGTGACGTACACCGTCAAGGTCAATCCTGAGATCGGAACGTTGTCAGGTCCCGGATTCACTCCGGGTGTCCTGAACAACTACCTGGTGGTTGGTGGCGAGAACCCGCCAGTGGACTGTGTCCCGGGCGACGCTCTCTGCACCGAACACCCGATAGACCCGCCGGAGACCACCACTACGGTGCCGCCGACGACCACCACGACGCCGCCGGTCACGACGGAGCCCTGTGTTCCTCCGACGACGACCACGCGGATGGTTCCGACGACAACGGTTGCGACGACGACGGCTAGCGCGATCACTGCCGGTGACGCTGATGTGACCGGTACGGAGGAATCCACCACCGCGGAGGAGACCACCACAGAGGAGACCACGACAGAAGAAGTTGTCGCGGAAGAGATTGTGGATCCGTGTGGCGTGACGACAACGACGCCGCCGACGACAACGCCGCCGGTCACGACAGTTCCGCCGACCACGACGGTTCCGAACACGACGGTGCCGGTTACACCGACGATCATCATTCCCCCGATCGTCGTTGTGCCTCCGATCGTCGTACCGCCGACGGTTCCGGGTCAGCCGGTTCCGAGCACGGTTCCGGGACAGCCGAAGCCGCCGACAGCAAACCCGGGTCAGCCGGGTCAGCCGAAGCCGTCTGCTCCTCAGGGCGGGACGATCAACTCGGGTGGTGGCGCTGGTGAGAGTGGCGTGAACACCGGGTTGCTCGCAGCAGGTGGATTGGTTCTGCTGCTGGCGCTGGGAACGGGTGTTGTTCTCCTGACGCGTAAGCGTCGCGAGGACGGTGACAACTGATTCTCTTGAGAATCTGAGGTAAACGACGTGGGGCAGATCGCAGAGTATGCGATCTGCCCCACGTCGTTTTCATGTGTGTTACGAGCCGAGCCGAGATCCGTCCTTCTTCCAGGCTGCAACTACCGACGGGCGAGGCTGGGCGGAACCACCGTCGGGCCAATGGGATGCGGGGCTTTCGATGCTGGCGTCGTCGGTCTCGCCGGGGTGCTGGACGCAGACGATGACGCGCTTCTCGTCCACGATGGGGCCGCAGGTTTCGGCGCCGACGGGAACGGTGAGGAACTGCTTTGTCTCACCGCGGTTTTCGCCTTCGAGGACAACGCTGAACAGCCCGTCGTTGGACTTGAGTGCGTTGCCGTCGGTGGAGATCCACAGATTGCCGTGCGGGTCGAAGGCAAGGTTGTCCGGGCATGAGATGGGGCTGACCTTGCTCTTGTCGAACCCGCCGAAGTAAGTATCGGCTGTGGCCGGATCTCCGCAGACGAGAAGAAGATTCCAGCCGAAGGTGGTGCCGGCGTGGTCGTCGGTGATTTCGAGGACCTGGCCGTTCTTGTTGTTGTTCCTCGGGTTCGCCTCGTCGGCCGCGGCGCCACCGTCGACTCCGCGCTTGGTGTTGTTGGTCAGTGCGACGTAAACCTTGCCGCTCTTCGGGTTTGCCTCGAAGTCCTCGGGGCGATCCATCTTCGTTGCCCCGACCTTGTCACCGGCCTGGCGGGTGAAGACGGCGACCTCTTCGGCGCTCATACCGTCTACCAGCGATTCGCCCTTGCCGTCTTCGCCGGTGCGCAGGATGGCTACCCACTCGCCGGTTCCGTCGAACTTGCCGTCCGACGGAAGTTTGCCGCTGCCGTCGATCTCGCCGGCGGAGTTTCCGCTGAGCTTTGCGACGTACAGTGTTCCGGCGTCGAGCAGAGTCATGTTGTGGCGCATGGCTGCTTGACTCTTGCCGTCCTGCATCTTTCGGCTGGAGACGAACTTGTACATGTAGTCGAAGCGCTCGTCGTCGCCGCTGTAGGCGACGACGGTGCCGTCCGCCGTGATGTAAATGGTGGCGGCTTCGTGCTTGAAACGTCCGAGCGCTGTGTGCTTGATCGGAGTCGACGACGGATCCCAGGGATCGATCTCGACGACGTATCCGAATCGGTTGACCTCGTTGGGTTCTGCGACCAGATCGAACCGCTTGTCGAAGCGTTCCCACTTGCGCTCGGAAGCGGCACCGGCAAGACCGTAGCGCTTCAGCCGTGCTGCCACCGTGGGATCGGTGACACCCTCGGCGTTCGCGAAGTACTGGTTGAAGTTCTCTTCGCCGGAAAGCACTGTGCCCCAGGGGGTGACGCCGCCGGCGCAATTGTTGAGGGTGCCGAGCACTTTGGTTCCCGTGGGATCGGCACTCGTCTTGAGGAAGTCGCTACCTGCAGCGGGGCCGGTCACGACAAATTCCGTGGTTCCGGTGATGCGGCGGTTGTTCGATCCGATCTCCGGTACCAGCTTGCCGTTGTCGGATTCGCCCTTGACCTGCACGACCGACAGTCCGTGGCTGGCGAGGCCGATCTTGAACTGCTCCTCGGTCGGGTTCTCCGCATCGTAGCCGCGGAACATCGCCGGCTCGGTGGAGTATTCGTGATTGACCACGAGTAGGTAGGTGTTGGGCTGCCCGTCGACCGGGAGCAATCCGGCGAAGTCGTTGTTGAATCCGAACTGCAGTTCCTGCGCTGCCGCAGTCTGCTTGTCGAAGTCGAAAGCCGGGGCGCCGGCGAGAACGGCGTCACCCCAGCGAATCACGACGGCTTGATCGTATCCGTCAGGGACGGTGACCTTGTCTTCCTTGTTGGGCGCGACGGCGCCGAAGTTCGTCCCCGCTGGTGTCGATCCGCTGCTGCTGCCGCTCGTCGATCCGGTTCCCGGTTCGGCACTTGCGGATTCGTCCGAACAGGCAACGAGGGCGCTGCCCGCTCCCACCGCGAGCACTGCCATGCCGCTGCCCCGGAGCAAGCCGCGACGACTCAGCGCTGTGCGTGCGATGTCGCGGAAGTACTCGCCGCCCGAGGTGTTGGGGACCTCGTGAGAGCACGCGTTTCCGCACTTGTACTGGCAGGTGATCGACGCGCGTGCAGACACGCCGTCGTGTTTGACGAACAAGGCCAAAGGCTTGATAGCCACCGTGAACTCCCGAGATTCGATGTACGGACTTCGGGAACCGTAGAAGCTCGAAGCAAGGGTAAAGGAACGTAAAAATGAACGGCAAAACAACGAGGTGACCCTTACCCGCGGTTTACGACGCGTCCCCGCGGGGACGTCGCATGACATTTGTCATCGCTGATCCGTGACGGTGTCACCGCAGGTGATGACGCTGTGCACTGTTTTCGGCTCTGACTTCCCGCGAAGCTTGGATGCATGAGAGAACCACATGAGGGAAGCCTCCTGACGGACCTGATGGACATCGGACCCGCACCCACGATGGGCCGCGAACTTGTAGTGATCGTGGTGAACATCGCGATCGTCGGAGTGGTGTTCGCGATCATCGGCTCCAATCCGGTGTTCTGGA
Source organism: Rhodococcus sp. MPR-R1B (assembly GCF_058793255.1). NCBI lineage: Bacteria > Bacillati > Actinomycetota > Actinomycetes > Mycobacteriales > Nocardiaceae > Rhodococcus > Rhodococcus sp. MPR-R1B. The sequence goes on along the minus strand of NZ_JBXAFO010000027.1, from coordinate 65,209 downwards.
TCCTTGTTGCCGCTCTCGCTGTCTATGCGGGTATTCGATTCGCGATCGGACTGCGCGGCTGGAACCGAGCGGAGGCGCAGCGATGAAGGGCGATCCCGTGATCGACGTAGTCGGAATGTCGCGGCGTTACGGCTCCGGTAAGGAGGCGTTCGATGCTGTTCGCAATCTGGATCTGAGTGTTCAGGAAGGCGAGCTGTTCGGCCTCCTCGGAACCAATGGTGCCGGCAAGACATCCACCCTCGAAGTGATTCAGGGTCTTTCACGAGCCAGTGCCGGAACGGTGCGCGTTCTGGGCATGGATCCGGTGCGCAACCGCAAGCAGATTCGCCCGTCGCTTGGCATCATGCTCCAGAAGGGTGGCTTGCCCCAAGACCTGACTGCTCGTGAGAGTTTGGCGATGTGGGCCGGAACCTGCTCGAATCCGCTGCCCGTGGACGAGGTGCTCGAGCGCGTGGACATGCGTGACCGTGGTGATACCCGCGTGAAGTTCCTCTCGGGAGGTGAGGCGCGGCGACTGGATCTGGCGTGCGCGATCATCGGCCGGCCACTCGTCCTGTTTCTCGACGAGCCGACTACTGGTTTGGATCCCGAAAGTCGACGTAACACTTGGCAATTGATCGCTGACTTGAAAGCGTCGGGCGTCACCATCATGTTGACGACGCATTACCTGGACGAAGCCGAGTCCCTGTGCGACCAGTTGGCGATCATGCACCGAGGATCGGTGGTGCGCAGCGGAACCGTGGCGGACGTCGTCGCGGATCATCCTGCCCAGATCAAACTGCACCGTCCCGGTCTTCCGCTCCCGGCCCTGGCCGGCGCCGAGGTACGCGTCGAAAACGATCTGGTGGTGATAACCACTCGCACAGTGCAGGAGACGCTGACGGAACTGCTGCTGTGGGCACAGCACAACAACATCCTGCTGACCGGCCTGGATGCCCGCGCGGCATCCCTGGAGACCGTATTCCTCTCCATTGCAGACCAATTCGATCATCACGCAACTCTCGAAGGAGCGTCGGCATGAACCGCATAGCAACCCTGTCTCGTTCGGAGTTCACGCTCCTGGGACGAAATCGACTGTTGCTCTTCAACGCAATCGTCCTCCCGTTGATCTTTCCCGTGGGGATGCTGTACCTGTCGCGCGATGGCGGGATGTCCGACAAGTCGGTGTCGGCAGGCCTCGAGGTGTTTGCACTCTTCCTGCTCGTGTTCGTGGTCTTCTACAACCTCCTGTCGGTGTACGCGACGCGTCGTGACGAGTTGGTTCTCAAGCGACTACGGACAGGGGAATGCAGCGACGCCGAGATCCTCGCGGGCCCGGCAGTGCCGTCGTGGGTTCTCACCGGCCTGTTGACGGTGGTGATCGGAATCGCCGTGATGGTTCTGGGCGGTAGTGCTCCGGTCAATCCGGTCCTGGTGCTGGTCGCGGTGATCGGCGGCGCCGCGCTCTTCACGGCGCTGGCGTTGATCACTTCGGCTGTCACGCGAAATGCAGAGGCGGCGCAGATCACCTGCATGCCGATTCTGATTCTGGCGACGGCAGGTATGTCCTCGATCAGGAATGTCGTGCCGGACAACGTTGCTCGCATTCTCGATTTCACTCCGCTGGCCGCAGTAGTGGACCTTCTCAATCTCGGATGGCTGGGGCGGACCACTGGCGAACTGGCTGATCTGGGCGATGCGCCCGGTGCGGCAGCGGGATTTGTCGACACCTTCGGTTCGGCTGCGCAACCGCTGTTGGTCATGCTGGCGTGGATCGTCGGTTCGGTTCTGATCGCGAACGTCCACTTCCGCTGGGAACCGCGTTCGTAGAACTCTGAGAAGGTAGTGGGCATGATCGCGCAGAACTTCGGACGCTGGAATCCGAGACGGACGTGGCGAACCGCGTCGAACGTCGACAAGGTTCGCCTCTACACGCGGCAATCGTTCATCATGGTCGCAGTGGTTTTCGGTGGCTTCGGTGCGGTCACCGAGATAGTTGCGGATCGGTACCTGTCGGGTGTCTTCCTCGGAATCAGTGCCGTTGCGTGCGTCATCGCCGTGTCTCGGATGCCTGATCTGGGCGGAGTCGTGGCCAAGCCCGTCCAGATTCCTCTTGCCGTGATGACGTTGTCGGCGTTCTGCTCGGCGGGAATTGCCTTGGGAAGCAATGGCGAGAACGGCCCGTACTTCTGGCTGGCGGCAATCCTTGTCGTGCCCCTTGCGGGGTTGACGTCGTTGCGCTGGCTGATCGTGGGCTCGGTGGCCGCCGGGGTTGTACTGGGACTGCTTGCGGGTCCGGGAAGCGGCGTGTCCGTCGGAATCGTCGCCGCCTTCATGGGGCTGACCGTCTACATGTCGGTGTGGCTGCTGCGGATGGTCACCGAATTGGACGAGGCACGCGGAGCCGCTGCCGCTCTGTCCGTCGCCGAGGAACGGTTGCGATTTTCACGCGATCTCCATGACGTCGTCGGGCGGGCACTGTCTGCAATTGCGGTGAAAAGTGAACTTGCAGCTACTCTTTCACGACGCGGCGACGATCGTGCCGCCGCGCAGATGGACGAAGTACGCGAACTTGCGCAAGATTCACTCGACGAAGCGCGCGAGTTGGTTCGGGGATACCGGTCCATCGCCTTGGCGTCCGAGCTGGCCGGTGCGCAGTCTCTGCTCGAGGCCGCCGGAATCTCCACTGCGATACGTGGATCGGCAGATCAGCTGCCGGTGGAACTGGCCGAAGCTGCCGCCTGGGTCGTCCGTGAAGGCGTCACCAACATTCTCCGGCACTCCAGTGCCGAGAATTGCAGCATCGAAGTGTTCGCGGACGGCGTCGTGATCGCCAACGACGGCGCACGGATCGCAGAGCCGAACAACGGAACCGGCCTGAACGGATTGCGCGAGCGCGTCGGCGCCGTCGGAGGAATTGTCGAAACCGTGCAGGACGAAGATCGCTTCACCCTCACCGCCCACTTTCCGTCCCGAACGAAGGAGTCTCGGTGACCGAGCCGATCAAGGTACTGCTGGCCGACGACGAGAACCTGATCCGCTCGGCTCTGGCCATGATGTTGTCGCTCGAGGACGACATAGTTGTCGTCGCGGAAGCCGAATCCGGCGAGGATGCCGTGGTCGCTGCTGCAAAACATCAACCTGACGTAGCCGTGCTCGACCTTCAAATGGCAGGTATCGACGGCATCGAGACGGCGCAACAGATTGCGCAGACGGTCTCGGGGTGCGTCTCGATCATCGTGACGAGCCACGGGCGTCCCGGGTATCTGAAGAAGGCACTGTCAGCAGGCGTCCGAGGATTTCTGCCGAAGACGACGCCTGCGGCGACGCTCGCCGAGGTGGTCCGCAGCGTCCACGCGGGCGGGCGGTACGTCGATCCGTCGTTGGCTGCCGAGGCGATCGGCGCCGGCGACTCACCGCTTACTCCGCGCGAAGCGGACGTACTCGAGTACGCGGCCGACGGAGCATCCATCGAGCAGATCGCTTCCCGGGCACACCTCTCGGCAGGAACCACCCGGAACTATTTGTCGTCAGCTGTCACCAAACTCGGTGCTGCCAACCGGCACGAAGCAGCGGTGATCGCCCGCCGGCAGGGGTGGATTTAGGGCCTTCGGCCCCGTGCGCCTTTCTGGTTGCGGGCACTACCAAAAAGGCGCACAGGGCCGAAGGCCCCGCAATGTCGAGAATCCCCGACTTGCTTCGTCCCTGTAGTGAAGTGCGACCAGAATGGGTGGCACCGATACAGAGGAGATTCACGATGGCCAAGTACTTGCTGCTCAAGCACTACCGCGGCGCTCCGGCTGCAGTCAACGACGTGCCGATGGACCAGTGGACGCCGGACGAGATCACGGCCCACGTGAAGTACATGCAGGACTTCGCGGATCGGCTCGAGAAGGCGGGCGAGTTCGTCGACGGTCAGGCTCTCGCTCCTGAGGGCACTTTTGTCCGGTACGACGGTGAGGGTCGCCCGCCGGTCACCGACGGTCCGTTCGCGGAAACCAAGGACCTCATTGCCGGCTGGATGGTGATCGACGTCGACAACTACGACCGTGCCGTCCAATTGGCCGGCGAGCTCTCGGCCGCGCCCGGCGCAGGCGGGAAGCCGATTCACGAATGGCTCGAACTGCGCCCGTTCCTGACCGAGCCGCCGACCATCACGGACTGAAACCTGTCATGGACGACGCCCTGCTTCGGAGTCTGACTCCGAGCGTGCTCGGCATCCTCGTCCGCCGCGGAGCAGATTTCGCGTCGGCCGAGGACGCCGTGCAGGACGCTCTGCTCGAGGCGGTCAGGGTCTGGTCGGACAACCCGCCGCGGGACCCGAAGGGCTGGCTGGTCACGGTGGCCTGGCGGCGGTTCCTCGACGGGATCCGGTCGGATGCGGCTCGTCGCAAGCGGGAGTTTCTGGTTGACGAGCAGCCAGGCGAGCGGCCGGTCAGCGGGTCGGTGCCGGGCGTGGACGACACACTCCAGCTCTACTTTTTGTGCGCGCACCCGTCGTTGACGCCGTCGTCCGCCGTCGCACTCACGCTGCGCGCTGTCGGCGGGCTGACCACCCGCCAGATTGCGCGGGCCTACCTGGTGCCCGAGGCGACTATGGCTCAGCGCATCAGCCGAGCCAAGCGCACGGTCTCCGGCGTCCGGTTCGAGCAACCCGGCGATGTCGCCACCGTCCTGCGTGTCCTCTATCTGGTCTTCAACGAGGGGTACTCCGGCGACGTCGACCTCGCTGCCGAGGCCATCCGGCTCACCCGGCAGTTGGCGGCCGCGATCGATCACCCCGAAGTCGCAGGGTTGCTCGCACTGATGCTGCTCCATCACGCTCGTCGAGCCGCGCGAACTGCCGCGGACGGCAGTCTGGTTCCGCTAGCCGAGCAGGATCGCAGCCGGTGGGACACCGATTCGATTGCCGAAGGAGTCGCAATCCTCCAGTCAGCTCTCGCCCGCGACCGGCTCGGTGAGTTCCAGGCCCAGGCCGCCATTGCCGCACTCCATGCCGACGCTTTCACAGCAGACGAGACCGACTGGGTGCAGATCGTGGAGTGGTACGACGAACTCGCAGCCTTGACCGACAGCCCGATCGTCCGGCTCAACCGAGCGGTGGCCGTCGGCGAGGCAGACGGACCACGCGCCGGATTGGCAGCTCTTGCAGCGCTGGATGATTCACTTCCACGCCATGCCGCAGTCGAGGCCTATCTGCGTGAACGCGACGGAGACCTGGAGTCGGCGGCGAGGTTGTATGCCGATGCAGCGCACAAGGCATCCAACCTCGCCGAACGCGACCATCTGATGCTTCAGGCGTCGAGGATCAACGCCCGTCGATCCCCTGCAAGCGCCCCTGAGTCAGAGAACCTGTGAGAGGAACGCCTGCAGTCGATCTGTTTCGGGATCGTCGAAAAGCTGTTCCGGAGTACCGGTTTCGACAACGGCGCCGCGATCCATGAACAGCACCTTGTCGGAAACGGAACGCGCGAAACCCATTTCGTGCGTCACGACGACCATGGTCATGCCGGACTTCGCGAGATCGGCCATCAATGCCAGAACACCCTTGACCAGTTCGGGGTCGAGAGCTGACGTCGCCTCGTCGAAGAACATGACCTCGGGCTTCATCGCCAGGGCGCGGGCAATGGCGACGCGCTGCTGCTGACCGCCGGAAAGGTTGCCGGGCCGCGAGTCGGCCTTCTCCCTGAGCCCCACCAGATCCAGCTGCTCGAGCGCGAGCGCCCGAGCTTGCTCCTTCGACAAACCCTTGAGCTTGTTCGGCCCGAGTGCGATGTTCTCGGCGACGGTCTTGTGTGGGAACAGGTTGAAGTGCTGGAACACCATGCCGATCCGCTGGCGTAGCTCGTCGGGGTTGTCCTTCAGGACGGACTTCCCGTCGAGCAGCACGTCACCCTGCTCGGGCTCGTGCAGACGGTTCAGCACGCGCAGGAGCGTCGACTTGCCCGAACCGGAGGGCCCGATGACGGTGACGGTGTTTCCGGCGTCGACGTGCAGGTTGACGCCGCGAAGCACCTTGTTGGTACCGAAGGACAGATGCAGGTCCTTGCCGGTGAGCGATACGGACTTCAGTTCAGAGCTGGTGGTCATGTCCTCAGCCCCTTTCCACGACGATGGCCTGCTCGAGCGGATCCAACGTGCCTGAAGTGTCGGCGCGTCCGGTCCGGAGTCGGTTGTCGATGTAGTTGACGAGGTGCGTCAGCGGGATGGTCAGAGCAAGGTAGAACAAGCCTGCCGCAACGAGCGGGGACAGGCTGCCGGTCTGGGCGTTGAGATCACGTCCGACGGCAAAGAGTTCCCGCTGGGTGACGAGCAGACCGAGGAAGTAGATCAGCGACGAGTCCTTGATCAGCGAGATGAACTGGTTCATCAACGCCGGCAGAACGCGTCGTACACCCTGCGGGATGACGACCAGCGACATGGACTTTCGGTAGCTGAAACCGAGGGCACGTGAAGCCTCGAGCTGCCCGGACTCGACGCTCTGGATTCCGGATCTGAAGATCTCACCGATGTATGCCGACGCGAGCAGTGACAGCGCCGCGACACCGAGCCAGTACGGATTGCTACCGGTGATTCCCTTGACGATCGGTCCGACGCCGAGCCCGATGATCAAGATGATGACGACTGCGGGCAGGCCACGGAAGATGTCGGTGTAGACGCGGGCCGGCCAGCGCAGCCAACGGGTGCGCGAGATACCGGCGACAGCGAGCAGCATGCCGAGGATCGTGCCGATGATGCCGGACGCGAGCGCAAGGATCAGGGTGTTGGGAAGACCGGTCTTGAGGAGATCGGGGAATGCCTTCTTGTACAGATCCCAGTCGAAGAACGTGTCCTTGAGCTGTTCGAGCGTCGACTTCGGTTGGTACGACGCGGTATCGCCACCGTCGCCGTTTGCTGCGTTTTCCGCGGCAATGGCTGCAAAGTCGGGCAGTTCCGGAGTGGCCGCGGCCTTGGATCCGGGCTTCCAGCCTTCAGGGAGTTGGCGCGGTACCCAGTCGGCGTACAGCTGAGACCAGGTTCCGTCGTCGATGACTGCGTCGAGGCCGGAGTTGAGGGCGTCGATCAGCGGCTGGTTTTCCTTGTTCACCGCCCAGCCGACGAAGTTGTTGACCGAGAAGGTGTTCTGGATGATCGAGGTCGGATCACCGGGAGCGATTGCACCTTCGGCCTGCTGAGACGGAGCTACCCAGGCGTCGATCTGTCCGGACTTGAGGTTCGCGTACGCCGTGGCGTAGTCGGGAAACTTCACGGGATCGAGCTTGAGCGTGTTCACGACGTAGTCGTCCTGCACGGTTCCCTGTACGACGCCGATGCGCTTTGATGCGTCCAGGTCTCCGAAGCCGGTGATCGAGCTGCCGTTAGGCACGACGAGGGAGAAGTATCCGAAGTCGTAACCGTTGGTGAAGCCGACGGTGTTGCGACGGTCGTCCGTGGTGGTGATGGACGACGAGCCGACGTCGAAGCGTCGACCGGCAACCTGGGCGAGAAGCCCGGCGAACTCGGTGCCGACGAACTCGACCTTCAGGCCCAGCTTGTCCGCGACGGCCTTCAGCAGCTCGTTGTCGTATCCGGTGTACTGATTCTCGGAGTTGACGCAGATGCTCGGGGGCGCGTCACCGAGCGTGCCGACCGTGATGACCCCGGGTTTGATCAGATTCAGCTTCGAGGTGTCGATCTGATCGACCGGGGTGACGGTGGCCGTGGTGTAGCGGTCTTCGGCGCCCGCACCCGCTGCCGCGTCCAGATTGGTGGGCGCCGCGGTTGCGGCTCCCACTCCTGGAGGTGCACACAGGTCTGTGGGGGCTGCCGACGAATCCGAGCCACTCGAGCACGATGACAGAGTCAGCGCCAGGAGGGCAGTGAGGAGCAGTGCCACCACCAGGCGGATCTTCGCTGCGACGGAAGAAAACATGCGTGCAGCGTAAACCTAAGGGTAGCCATTTCTCCGTGTAGAACTGTTGACAGTTTTCGGACAAGGGGCCGCTGTGCTGCGGGCATGCCTTCAAATCAGCGTGATTTTAAGTATCGCCAGGTCGGGGAATCTCGTGCCGAAGAGATCGGCGTCAGCGGACGGGTGCGAGTTCGACGCCCGACGGAGGTACCAGGCGGCGCAGCGTTCCGTCGAAGCCGGTGACGTAGAGCGCCCAGCCGTCGCCGTCCTGTCCTATACGCACTGAACTCGGCCCGTTCCACCCATTCGACAGACCCGAAGCGACGACGCAGGAAGTGCCGGTTTCAGGGTGTACGCGATAGATCGAGCCTTCGACGTGAGCAGCGGCGTAGAGCATTCCATCCTGCGACATGGTCAGATCGTCGAGGCCGGGTATCAGGCTCGGGACCGTCGCTACAACTGTCCACGCGTCAGGGGTATCCAAGGGCACTCGAATGATCTGACCGGTGAACAGGTCATCGGTGTACACGGCTCGATGATCCGGACTGAGCGCGAGTCCCTCCGAACGCGGCACTGTCGACCAATTGGGCACGACGGCTCCGGAGTCGTGCAGATAGCGCGAGACGCCCTTTGGTGGACCTCCTTCTGTTCCGACCCACGTGGTCAGCAGATCGCCGTCGGGAAGTCGGAGCAGGCCGTTGCCCGCGAAGTCGGCGGGGGCGGACAGCTGATCCGTCGTGGTGTCCAGTTGCCACAGCTTGCCGTCCTGTCTGGTGAGGAAGGACAGCCTCGAACCGTCGAGCTGCAAACCGCCAGGAGCAGCAATGCCGTCGAGGACGGTTCGTACCTGTCCTTCGGCGTCGACGTGATAGATCTTCGACTCGCCGGAGAGGTAGAACCCGCCGTTGTCATCGGTCTCGAGGTTTTCGAGCTGTTCCAACCCCTGGGCTACGGTCTCGACCTGCCAATCGCCGCACATCGGCGCGGTTGTCCAGGTGGCCTCCGCCGGCGTCGCCGCGGCAGCGGTCCCGGCTGCGATTGCCGCGACGATCAACAACGCCCGAGTTCGGTTGCGTGATAGCCCCATTGCGCACAACTTACGGCAAATCGGACCAATATCAAACGGTCTGGTCGGTATAGCCGACGCCCAGGGGGTCGCTCCAGGTGGTCCACACGTCTGGCCCGAGTTCGATCTCGGCTGTGGTGAGTAGACACGCGTCGAGTTCTCGGTGCAGTCGAGACGGGTCGATGGATTGGCCGATGAAGACGAGTTCTTGTCGGCAGTCACCGACAGGTTCTTCCCACTTGTCGAGGATTCCGTCGCGACGGTAGTCGTCGGCCGGCCACTCGTCACGGGGTAGAAACTTCCACCAACGGCCGACGTATCCGTGGCGAATGAGATGACCGGCCTGAGAAATACTCCCGATCTCGGTGAACCGGCCGGCATTCCAGTAGTAGCCCTTGGCCCGAAGTAACTTTCCGTTGGTCCACTCGCTGCTGAGGAAATCATGCAGCCGTTGGGGGTGGAAGGGTGCGCGCTCGCGGTACACCACCGAACTGATTCCGTACTCTTCGGTTTCGGGGATGTGTTCACCTTGGAGTTCTTGTAACCATCCGGGGGCCTGTGCAGCCTTTTCGAGTGAGAACAAACCGGTGTCGAGAATCGTGTCGAGTGGGATGCGACCGAGCGTCATCGGAACTATCGCAGCGGATGCGTTCAAAGAGCGCAGGACTGCGGTCAATTCGACCAGGTGCTGGTGCGAGACGAGATCGGCCTTGCTCACCAGGATGACGTCGGCAAATTCGATCTGATCGACAAGCAGATCCGCGATGTCTCGTTCGTCTTCCGGGGCATCGGCTTCGACGCGGCCCCCAGCCGTGTAGTCGCGCAGAAAACTGTGGCCGTCGACGACGGTGACCATGGTGTCGAGTCGGGCGACGTCGGCCAGGGCATGGCCGTCGGTATCGATGAAGGTGAACGTCTCCGCGACGGGCAGCGGTTCGGAGATGCCCGAAGATTCGATGAGAAGGTAGTCGAATCGGCCATCGGCGGCCAAGGCGCTTATCTCGGAAAGAAGATCCTCTCGCAGAGTGCAGCAGATGCAGCCGTTGGTCATCTCGACCAGTTTCTCCTCGGAGCGACTGAGCGAGATCTCACGCTCGACTTCTGCACTGTCGATGTTGATTTCGCTCATGTCGTTGACGATCACCGCAACCCGGCGGCCCTCCCGATTTCGCAGGATCTCGTTGAGTAGTGTCGTCTTCCCGGCGCCCAGGAAACCTGACAGCACCGTGACCGGAAGTCGTGTGTCGACCATGATTTCCAGTGTCCTTCCGAATGAGAGAATCGCTGTGATCAGGCGGCGGTCACGCGAAACGCTGTGATCGCGTGACCGCCGCCCGGAATGTTGGACGATCAGGCCGCAGGCTCGAGGTAACCCTCGAAAAGGTCGACTACGACGCTGCCGCCGTCGGTGTCGCTGCCGAACAATTCCTCCGCAGCGAACGTCACGTGGTAGGTGGGTTCTTCGCCGGCGTCGTTGCGGCCGTGACCGATTGCGTCGGGGAACGGCCACTTCTCGGTGGTCCGGTGAGCGATGGTCCCCACCCGTCCTCGGCAGTAAGCAGGCATTCGAATATGCCCGGGAACGTATTCGTCTCGCACACGTACTCGCTGACCGACCTCGAAGGTGGTTGTGTCGACGCGAGCCGGTCGGCCTTCGGATTCGCTTGGCCGTGAGAGTGGGAACGGTCCTCCTGCAAGGCTTTCGAGCTCTTCCTGCGTCAGGATTCCCTTTTCGACCATCAGCGCCGCGACGCCGATGACGTACCGCTCGTAGTACGGGGTCATCATGTAGTGGCGGGGCTCCATCCGCTCGACGACGTATCGAACTTCGTCGACGCTGAAGGCCCCGAGTTCGGCGACACCGGCGAACATCAGGCTGTACGGCAGGTGTTCCCACTCGGCGTGGAAGGTGGGGCCGATGTCGGCGTTGACGGTATGCGGGACTTTGCCGAAGCCTTGAACTCCGGCAAGATCGTGTACTCCATCCATGGTGTGCTTCTTTCTTGTCGGGGTGGTCAGACGGTGGGGACCTGCGGGACTGCGACGCCGATTAGGCAGTCCTTGGTGACGATTTCCTGCAGTTGTTCCTGGCTCCAGCCTTCGGTGCCTGCGGGACGTTGCGGTAGGACCATGTACCGAGTTTCGGCGGTGGTGTCGTAGACGCGGATCTCGACGTCCGACGCGATCTCGGTTCCCATCTCGGAGAGAACCTTCCGTGGCTCGCGGACCACGCGTGCACGGTATTCGAAACTCTTGTACCAGGTCGGCGGCAGACCGAGGATGGGCCACGCGGTGCATGAACACAGCGAGCACACGATCACGTTCTTGAGGGTCGGGGTGTCTTCGACTGCCACGATGTATTCGCCCTGGGGGCCCAGATATCCGTACTGGGCAACCGCGGCGGTACCGTCGGTGAGAAGCAGTTGCCGGAACTCGGGGTCGGTCCAAGCCCGCGCGACCAATTCCGCTCCGCGCCTTGGACTGAAGTCCTCCTCGAAGGTCTTCTTCCATCCCTCGACGTAACCGTCGGGTACCAATCCCTTACCGTCGAGTGCGCGGAACAGGGCCCACGCGCGATCGGAGACCGGCGCCTGGGCCGGTGCGGCGTTCTCCGTTGTGTGGTCGATCGTTACTGACATCTGGTTCACCTTTTCTATGCGGGCTGATCATGTGTGAATCGGTGGAATTTGTTGTGCAAGTGCGGATACAGGACTAGGTGAGGCTGAGTTGTGGTGCGGAGTCGGAGATGTGGTCGGCAGGCGTCGGAAACGCGCCGCGAAGCTTTTCGAATGCGCGCCCGACCCGGAGGACCGTCGCATCGTCGAAGGTTTTGCCGGTGATCATCATTCCGACCGGAAGCCCGTTTACCAGGCCGGCCGGAACGGACAGGGACGGATGTCCGGTCACGTCGAATGGTGCCGTGTTGGCGATCATCCCGAGAGCCTTCGTGATGAAGGTTGCACGATCCACGTCCTTCGCCGGCAATTCGGATGCGACGTAGGGCAGTGTGGGCATCACCAGGACGTCGAATTGTCTCAAGGCAGTGTCGTAGGCGGCGCGGGCGAGCGGTACGAGGTTCCGGGCTTTGCCGTAGCTCGCACCGCCGAGGGTGGTGATGCCGTGGTGGCCGGTCAGGGCCACTAGTTTGACGGTTTCGGACAGAGCGTCGGCGTGCTGAATGCGTCGAGAAGCAAAGTGTGCCATCAGTTCCGGATCGTACAAACCTTCGGCGTTCATGCCGTATCCGTTGCCGTCCAACATCTGGTAGGCACCGCCGTCCGTGGCGATCACGTTCCAGATGTGGAAAGCATGCAGGTGCCACGGGATGTTGACTTCCTCTACCGTGCAACCGATTTCGGTCAGACTGTGTGCCGCTGCGCGGACTGCGTCGTCGACCTCGGGCTGTGAGACCGCGTGCCCGAAACCTTCTCGAACGATCCCGATTCGCAGACCATCCACATCGGAGTCGAGGGTGGACAGATAGTCACCTGCTTCGACGCTGTCGGCTTGGCGTGGGTCGTTACCGTCGCGACCGGCGATGACCGAGAGCATCAGTGCGGCATCGTGGACCGTGCGTGTGATCGGGCCGAGATGGTCGATTGTTCGCTCGATGGGAAATGCACCGGTATACGGGACGAGCCCGAACGTCGGCTTGTGTCCGACGACGCCGCAGAATGCCGCCGGGATCCGGATCGATCCGCCTTGATCCCCGCCGATGGCAAAATCGACGTCACCGTTTGCAACGAGAGCTGCACTGCCACCGGATGATCCACCTGCTTCACGCTGTGGGTCCCATGGATTGCGGACCGGTCCGCTTGCCGGTGTGAAGCTCGAACCGGAGAAACACAGGTCCTCACACACAGCTTTGCCTGCGACGGTTGCACCGGCCGCCAGTAGTCGAGTGACCACAGTTGCGTCGCGAGACGGAGTGAATCCCTCTACCGTCCGAGATCCGTTCATCATCGGAACTCCGGCCACGGTCACGTTGTCCTTGATCGCCACGCGTCGGCCGGTCAGGACGCCGTCCGACGTCGGCGGGATGCTTGTGGTCACATACCAAGCGCTCAAGGGGTTTTCGTTCGCAGTTGGCACCGCATGCTCGCGTGACGTGGTCGGCGGGGTTGCCTCGTCGGCGTACAACTGGTCGACGACGTCGTAGGAGCCCAGTGCTCCGTCGATCAGTGCCGGCCACTCGAGCCGGGCTGATTGGTCGAGAGTGATGCCGTAATGCCTTGCAGCGGTGTCTATTGCATTGTCGTCAGGTCGGATTGTCGCCATGAGAAGTGTGCTCCTGATGTGATCGGCTTCACTTGTCTTTCAGACTAGGGCCGGATCAGTAATTGCGTCAATAGGTATCGACATATTGACTCGTTAAGTTCGGGTTACGCGCGCTCAGAGAGAGCGGGGGTACAGGCGCCCATGGCGTGATTCAGCGATCAGAATCGGCCGATGCAGTGGAACGCCGGTGTCCGTCGAGCTTTTCGACGTTGTGACAAGCTGCCGAAGTACTGTTTCCGGATCGCCCGCCGACGTTCGTTCGACTGTGCGTGCGTAAGCGACGATCGCTTCGTACGTTGTCTCCGACAGGGAACTGAGCGGAGGCAGGAGTTCGTTCGAGCTTGCGCTGTATCGTTTTTCGAGGTCGTGATCGCCGGCTGCGGATTGAAAGTAGCCGAAGGCCGCCCAGACTCCGTCGGCATCGGAATTGCCGATGAGCTGCTGAGTGGCCTCGTCGAGGACCAGCGCAAACGTCCGCGTGGTGGCCCGCAGTCCGTGCTGGGCGCATTGCCGTTCGAAAAAGACCTCGTCATGCCCCACCAGGGTGGAAAGAATCAGTTCGGCCCCGGAGTCGGCTATCGACTCGATGATCCGTGAGAAGTCGGTTGTTCCCAACGGTACGTAGACTTCGCCGGCCACCGAACCTGTGGATTCGGCGATCACACGCCGGGCCGCCCAATGTGCTCCGAACGACCACGAATACTGCTGACCGACCAGGAACCAAGTGCGAGAACCGGTCTCGGACATCATTGCCGGTATGCCCGCTCGCGTCTGGTCGAGTGGCCGCTCACCCAATCGAAGGATCCCCGGACGCGATCGGCCTCCTTCGTTGAGAACTGTGTGCACCAACAACACACCGGTGTTTTGCAACGAAGATGCAGCGGCATTGAAGGTCGACGACGTCACGCACGCAAAAATGGCGCGACATCCGCTTTTCGCCAATCGCAGTGCGGTCGCCGCTCCGGCCGCCGAGTCGGAAGCGTCATCGCCGATCACCAAGTCGACGAGAACGCCGCCGACACCGCCGTCGGCATTGATCTCTTCGACCGCCAGGGCAGCGAGTGTTTCTGTGGCCTGGGCGAATACAGCCGCCGAGCCGGATTTGCTGACCAGCAGTCCGATCCGATGTCGGTCGGAGCGCGGAGGTTCGGGTGGAGCAAATCCGCGCTTGTTGGCAAGCCAGGAAATGCCGTCCTGATCGAGGCTGGACTCGAGAACGAGTCGGGTGCCGGTGCCGTCGGGAAAGAACCGGATCGTCAGACGGCCGCGCCACGGTTGGTGGTGCACGATCACGACCGATCGGCCCCGCTTCACGCCGGCGACATACCCCAACAGAGTGATCGGCATTCCGGCTACATCTGCGCGTGCGCCGTCGCCGACGGGAAGGGAGATGGCGACGGCGGCCCCGACCGTCAGTTGCTCACATTCGAGTTCGAGCAGTTGCCCCGTTTCGAAGCGCTCGAAGGCTGACCCTGGTGGGTCCGTCGTCACGATCTGTGCCGTTACGGAGAGACCTGGCACGTTCTACTTCCTGCCTGAAATAGATGCTGGGGCTCAAACAGGGCCTCAAGCCCGGCGACGCACCGAAGCCGCGTCGGAATCCTCAGTCGCCGTGGTCGGCAACTCGGAGGCGTGAGAACCTGCTTCCAGCGCTCGCCCGAGGACGTCGCGCAGGAACTGGAGTGCATCGTTGGCGGGCCCAGACGGATCGATCGAAAACAAGCGATGACGTCCTTGACGGCGTTCGACGATAACTCCGGACAGTCGCAGCGCCTTGAGATGTGTGGATACCGTGGTGCGACCGACCGTCGAAATTTGATCGCTGATGAAGCCTGCGTTGCATTCGCCGTGGGTAGCCAGAGTGTCGAGAATCTGTCGGCGCACCTGGTCGGCCAGCACAGCAAACGCCAACTCTTCGTTTCGTTGAGTAGTCACTGTGTGCTGTCCGCGCTTCCTCGATGGCCTCTACTGAGATATGTCGACACTCGTCAACATATCTCGAGTTGCCTCCGAGGGAAAGAACGTGGCCGAAGTTTTCCGGCGGCTTCGGTCAGTGCGCGGCGGTGGTCACCGCGTCGCGCAGCATCCCGGTCCCGGGATGGCAGTTGATGTACTCGTACAGCTGATCGGCGGCATCGAATACCGAGACCTCATGGTAGAGACGTAATTTCGACAGGCCCTCGGCGACCCGGAAGAACGTCGTGAAGATCCGCAGATGGGTCGGGTGGGATTCCGACCACCGCTCGAGTTGGTCGAGTGAGGCCCAGTGACCGATGTTGTAGCTCAGGTCGAGGAAGTTTCCGTCGATGTCGATATTGCGTACGAAACGGTTGCTGTAGCACCCGACGGCCGGGCCGTTGTCGCGGAGGAAGTCCATGCCCGATTGAAGAGTGGGCAGGATTTCGTCCAGGTAGAGGCTGCGCTCGTCCGCTTCCGCGTCGGCCCAGTCCTGCCCGGATCTGATCAGTGCGATGTTGTCGTGCCCCCGCACTACTACGCGTCCACCTGCGGCGGGGTCACCGGCGACGACCCGTAGTTCGCCCGAGGCCTGCATCCAGTCGGTCTGAGAGATCGGAAAGCGCTCGCGCATCGAACCCCAGTAGCCATGCTCGTTGATCTCGCCGCTGACACCGTCCATGACGGCTCCCACTCCGGGGAGATCGTCCTGGAACGCGTAGAGCGTCTCGAATTGTTCGGCTCTCGGTGCCACGATCTCCCGGAAGAACCCCAATCCGTCGGACAAGCGGTCCTCGGACTCCCACCAGGAGGCCACCGGAGCTGATGTGCTCCAACGATGTTGGGAAGAAACATCTTTCCAGTACCCGACCACGATCAGATTCTCGTAGCCCTGGTTGTCGATGTGGTGGGTCAGATCGTGGTGTGCCGGTCCGTCCGGCAAGTCGAAGCCGGCGACGATATCCCGCATGGACTGCAGTGCTGCCGAGCGCTGATCCTCGCCGCGGAACTGCACGCCGAGATAGCCCATCGCGACCTGGTGCAATGTGTCGTCCGCACGCCCGACCCACATGGGAAATGGTGGCGAATAGGTATCCGGAACGCGCCTGGTCAGCGTGCGCGGGCATTGAAGATGTTCACCGATTGCAGATTCCATGAGTGCTCCCTGTGATGTAGGTGGTCGGATCGGGTGCCTGGCACTTGGCAACGCCGTGCCGAAAATCTACGCCCGCGAGGCCGAGCAAACTTGGCCGTCAGCGCCCGATACTTGGCCTACCGCGCCGAGAATTGTGGATAGGCGTCGGCGACCGAACGTTTTGAACATCATGTTGAATGGGTAAGTGTCCGAGGATGTTACAGATCAGCGAGCAGTACTTGTGGGGGCCACTGCTTGCGACCGGTATTGCCGCGGGCTGATCCCGAACTCCGCCTTGAATGCGCGACTGAAGGCGGCCAGGTCGGTGAATCCCCAGCGGTGAGAAATCTGGGTCAGCGACCGCTCTATGCCGTGGCGTTGCACGATCTCACGACGGCAACCGTCGAGTCGACGGCTGCGAATCGAACGCGACACCGTTGTGCCGTGTTCGGCGAAGGCTCGGTGCAACTGGCGAATGGAGACTTTGACTGATCCCGCGATGTCCACCGGTGACAGGGCCGGGTCAGCGATGCGGGCGTCTATGGCCGACAGAGCGGATTCGTACAGGCCACTTCGCCGGGAGACGAT
The DNA here is from genome assembly GCF_058793255.1 of Rhodococcus sp. MPR-R1B. Lineage (NCBI taxonomy): Bacteria > Bacillati > Actinomycetota > Actinomycetes > Mycobacteriales > Nocardiaceae > Rhodococcus > Rhodococcus sp. MPR-R1B. Next base: position 48,316 of record NZ_JBXAFO010000027.1, on the reverse strand, counting down.
CGGACGCGCGGTTGCGTGAAGAACCGACTTGACCAGGCTGCCGATCTCGTTGACGACTTCCTCCTCGTCTCCGCTCGCGTCGGACGTCATGCGGACGGAGGCAAGATCGTGAAGAAAGCGACCCAGCAGGCCACTCAGGCCCGCGTGTCCGTCGAAGGCAATGGCGGTCAAGCTCGTGACCTCCGCGTCGCTGAGTGACAGGTATGACCGTGGCCAGGTGAACACCTCGAGTCCCCAGATGCCGTCGTGTGCGTGTCCCTCGATCTGCCAATCGAAGGGGCGCGTGGTGTCGTACAGGACGTAGTCGCCACGTCGCAGGACGCATTCGCGGTCGTCTTGCCGCACTACCGCGCTACCGCGGCGGATCATGCCGATTTGCAGATAGTCCGCACTGTCACTCTTGATCAGGCTGCTGCTACGGACTATTCGTTGTTCCATCGATTGAACTGCGGACACCCGAACGTGTGCGAGTTGGGCCGAGTGCACGGCCCCGCTGAATCCATCGCCGTCTTCGATATCGGATACGTCGAGCGCGACAAAATGCTCACGCAATAAATCTGCCCAGTCGCCCGTGAGAGTCGTGCGTGTGGGCAGGGAGAAGCCGGATCGCGCGAGCATTGCAGGGCGCCTCCTCGCAGAAAAGCCGAAGTTCTCGGGTGCTCGATGTTCAGAGAGTAATCCCGCACATCGGACATGTCGATAGGAGTCGACATGTCATCACGTCGGGAGAAATTGTTTGCCATACAAACAACGCCGAGTTATTGTTTGTCATACAAACAAGTAGGAGTTCGTGATGGTCACCGAGTCAGTTCCCGCAGCGCGCGCGACGCGTGAGTCGGGCAAGCAGACGCGCATGGCACTGTTCAACGCTGCAACCGAGCTCTTCCTCGAACATGGCGACAGCGTGTCCATCGCGCAGATCTGCACCGCCGCCGGCGCCCATCCAAACCAGGTGACCTACTACTACGGCTCAAAAGAGAAGCTCTTCGTCGAGGTGGCGTGTGCAGCCGTTCTGCGCGCAGGCAAGCGTGCCGAGGTCGATGCCGCCGACGCCGACACCGTGGGCGACTACACCGAGAAGCTGGTCGGATCACTCCTCGGCTCGGGCGCTCCCAGTGTCGAACTGTTCGTGGAAGCGATGATGATGACGGGTCGCCGTGGTGAACTCCGCGATCTGATCTCCGAGACGCTTCGCACTCTGCATTCCTCGGGTGAAACAGCCCTCCTCCGTACCTTGATCCGCACCGGCTGGCAGCTGCGCGCGGGCATCGACGTCGAATCCAAGGCCTTCTGGTCTGCGATCTTCGGCCTCGTCATTCAGAAAACTGCCACCGGCGAGAGCTTCGGTTACTCCCTCGAGGAGGCGGTCGCCGTCATCTTCGCCACTCTCCAGATACCCGACGCCGTACTCAACAGCTCGATGGAATGAACTCTCTTCGAGCGTGATTCTCCGACAAGGACTTCGATGAACATCGTTCGCGTATTCGACAGCAACGTCACCAAGACCCCGGACAAACCCTTCCTGATATTCGACGGTCACGATCACACGTACTCCCAGGTTCAGGACGGAAGTCGACGCGCCGCAGGCTATTTGCAGTCGCTGGGCGTGCAACTGGGCGACCGCGTCGCGCTGATGTGTTACAACACTCCGGGATTCGTGTACGCGATGCTCGGTGCCTGGCGCTTGGGCGCCGTCGTGGTCCCCATCAACCACAAGATGCAGACTCCGGAAGTTGCCTACGTGCTGGGACACGCGAAGGTGTCGGTGTGCGTCTTCGACGGTGAGTTGGCGCCGGTTGTCGGTCGACTGGAGACAACGGCCAAGCTGATCAGCACGGACTCTGTCGCAGACGGTTTCGACTTCTTCGACGACGCCATCACCCGCCAAGAGGGCGTTGACGGTATCGACATCGACGAGAACGATCCGGCTGAAATCCTCTACACCTCGGGGACCACCGGCTCGCCCAAGGGCTGCGTCCACAGCCACCGCAACGTCGTCGGTGTTGCCGTCACAGCGGCCCTCGCCGTGTCGACGACTCGGGACGAGCGCCTGCTCATGGCCGTCCCGATCTGGCACGCTTCCCCGCTCAACAACTGGTTCATGTCCACGCTCTACATGGGCGGAACCGTCGTGCTGCTGCGCGAGTACCATCCCGTCAAATTCCTGGAAACTGTTCAGGAACAACGTATTACCCTCTGCTTCGGCCCGCCGGTCATCTACACCACTGCACTCAACCTCGTGCCGAACTTTGCCGACTACAACCTCGGTAGCGTTCGTGCGTGGTTGTACGGCGGCGGACCGATCGGCGCGGATGTCGCTCGGCGACTGGTGGAGTCGTACGGCACCACCGAATTCCGGCAGGTCTACGGCATGACCGAGACCGGGCCGGTGGGCACTGTGCTGTACCCCGAGGAGCAGTTGAGCAAGGCGGGCTCGATCGGCCGCGTCGCGCTGGCCGGCGTCGACCTGCGCCTGGTTGCCGATGACGGCACCGACGCGGAGCCCGATCAGATCGGTGAGATCTGGCTGCGCGCCGACACCGTCATGCAGGGGTACCTCGACGACCCCGCTGCCACGAAGGCTGCTTTTGCCGACGGAGGTTGGTATCGCACCGGCGATCTGGCGCGCAAGGATGCGGACGGTTACCTCTTCATCGTCGACCGCGCGAAGGACATGATCATCACGGGCGGTGAGAACGTCTACTCCAAGGAGGTCGAGGACGTGATCTCCGGCCACCCGGACGTCGTCGACGTCGCCGTTGTCGGAAAACCCAACGAAGAATGGGGCGAGACCGTCGTCGCACACGTCGTCTGGCGTGAACCGGATGTCATCAGCGCCGACGACATCAAGGACTACCTCTCGGACAAGTTGGCGCGCTACAAGATTCCGCGTGAAGTGGTGTTCGCGACCATTCTTCCGCGTACACCGACCGGCAAGATCCAGAAGCACCTCATCCGCGCAGCGAGCTGAAAGGCCTGTCATGACTGATATTTCCGAGAAGACCGTCACCCACCCGGCTCCGCATCGCACCCATGCAGTGCTCAACCAGTCGGTACCGCGCACGGACGTCAACGAGTTCCAGCTCGATGCGGTCCTGGTCGAAGGCGTCGCGCGCCACGACGCCGATTGGGCCACAAGCGAACTCACCGATATTGGTGAACTGGTTGGCAGTGCTGGATTCCAGCACGACGCCGAGTTGGCCAACACGGTGATCCCCGAATTGAAGACCTTCGATCGCTGGGGAAACCGCATCGACGAGGTCGAATACCATCCGTCGTATCACCGGATCATCTCTGCTGCCGTTGCGCACGGTGCGCACACCTCTGCCTGGGCTGACCCGAAGCCGGGTGCCAACGTGGCTCGGGCCGCGGCATTCATGCTCTTCTCCCAGGTCGAACCGGGCCACGCGTGCCCGATCTCCATGACGCACGCCGTGATCCCCTCGCTCGAGCTGCAACCGGACGTGGCCGCTCTCTGGACGCCGCGAGCCCTTTCTCGGAGTTACACCCCCGAGTTGGATGCTCCCGGAAAGGCATCCGCGATATTCGGAATGTCGATGACGGAAAAGCAGGGCGGCTCCGACGTGCGAGCCAACACGACCATCGCCAAGCCGGCCGGACGTGGCGGTCCGGGTGCGGACTACCTGCTCACCGGACACAAGTGGTTCTGCTCCGCGCCGATGTCCGACGCGTTCCTGGTTCTTGCTCAGGCCGAAGGTGCTGCCGGTGAGGGACTTTCCTGCTTCCTTCTCCCCCGCATCCTGCCCGACGGCACACGCAACGTCTTCCGCATCCAGCGTCTGAAGAACAAGCTGGGCAACAAGTCCAACGCGTCGTCCGAGATCGAACTCGACGGCACCGTCGGCACCATGATCGGCGAACCGGGTCGTGGCGTGCGGACCATCATCGAAATGGTGTCCCAGACGCGACTCGACTGCATCCTCGGCAGCACGGCAGGTATGCGTCAGTCGGTCGCCGAAGCAGTGTGGCATGCACGGCACCGCAGCGCTTTCGGTGCCGTCCTGGCAGATCAGCCGGCGATGACCTCGGTGCTTGCCGATCTGGCTCTCGAATCCGAAGCCGCCACCATCACCGCACTGCGATTGGCTCGCGCGCAGGACGAGGACGCGGACGAGCAGGAAAAGGCGTTCCGCCGACTCGCGACGGCTGTTGCGAAGTACTGGATCTGCAAGCGCGGCCCGCACCACTCCTACGAGGCACTCGAGTGCCTGGGCGGTAACGGTTACACCGAGGACTTCCCGCTTGCCCGTCGCTACCGTGAGCAGCCCGTCATGGCCGTGTGGGAGGGGTCGGGCAACGTCATCGCACTCGATGTCCTGCGCGCCATGACCCGTGAACCCGATTCCGTTGCCGCCTTCGACCACGAGGTCAACCTCGCTCGCGGCAACAACCCGGTCCTCGATCAGCACCTCGATCGGGTACGACGCCAACTCGGTGAGCTCGCCACGATGGCACCCGCCGACGCCCAGCTCCGCGCTCGGACCGTCGTCGAGGCAATGGCGTTGGCGCTGCAGGCTTCGCTCATGGTGCGCCACTCCCCGGCCGCCTCGTCCGATGCGTTCATTGCCGCTCGCCTCGGCGCCGACCGTGGTCACGAGTACGGAACTCTGCCTGTGGGAACAGATTTCGCGGGAATTATCGCGAGAGCCTAAGGCTGCTCCCTCAGTACCCTGGTGACGGTGTGTACTGCCGGCGTCGGATTGTTGGGTCGCCATGCCATCGCGATTTTCAGGGTGGGCGTGGCCCCGGCGATCGGCAGGTACACGACCCCGTCCATGGACAGATGCGCCGTCGACTCCACGACGACGGCGATCCCGACCCCCGCTCCGACCATGGCCAACAGGCTGTACGGATCGGGGGCTTCGTGCGCGACGGTGGGCGTGAAACCTGCTGTGGCGCAGACGGACAACGTCGCATCGCGCACCACCGAGCCGTGCTCGGCGGGATACATCACGAATCGCTCGGTTGCCAGGTCTTCCGGTGACACCGAGTCCCTGGTACTGAGGTGATGCCTGGCCGGGACCGCGACCATCAAGGTTTCCTCGCGCACAGTGTGAGTCTCGAATCCGCGCGGAATGGGCAGGCCGACTATGCCCATGTCGAGTGTTCCGCGTCGGAGAGCGTCGAGCACCTCACCCGAGTACATCTGCGGCCGTAGGTCCAGTTCGATTCCCGGATGGGAGTCGGCCAGCGATCGTGTCAGGGCCGACAGCACCGTGTAGCCGCCCGTTCCGCCGAAACCCACCGTGACACGGCCTGTTTCCCCGGTTGACGCCGCCGATGCGATATCTCGTACGACGGCGATCTGCGCTTCGATGATTCGTGCGGGCGTGACCAACGCCTCGCCGGCTGCGGTCAATTGCACTGATCTGGTGGTCCGGACAAACAGGTCGGTGCCGAGTTCGCGCTCGAGCGCCCGAATGGTCTGGCTGAGCGGGGACTGCCCGATGTGGAGGCGCTCGGCGGCCCGGCCGAAATGAAGTTCGTCGGCGACTGCGAGAAACGCGCGCAGCTGACGCAATTCCATGTCGCTCCTCCCGGGTTTCATTATGTGGTTCTTCCACATAAATGAGTCGAACTAAGTCTTGGACTCTACATGGATTTCGGACGATAGTGATTCACGCCTCACATTGCATCCCTTGGTGATGCCCGACGCGAGAATCAGGGAGAACCGTGGATCAACACCCAGGTCAAGACACCAATCCGCCTGAATACAACACCAAACAGGCACGCAAGGCCGGAATCACGGCGTTTGTCGGAACGACTATCGAGTGGTTCGACTTCTACATCTACGGAACCGCATCCGCCTTGGTGCTCGGCCCGCTGTTCTTCCCGGATGCGTCGCCGGCGGTGGGAACACTCGCAGCCTTCGCGACTTTTGCCGTGGGATTCGTGGCTCGTCCGGTCGGCGGAGTGGTGTTCGGTCATTTCGGAGACAAGTTCGGTCGCAAGAACGCCGTGATCATCACCCTCGCGCTCATGGGGTTGGGAACTGTCGGTGTCGGCCTCCTCCCTACGTACTCCCAGATCGGGATCTGGGCACCGATACTGCTTGTGGCACTGCGTGTTCTCCAGGGCATTGCCATGGGCGGCGAATGGGGTGGCGCCGTATTGATCGCCACCGAGTTCGCTCCCCCGAAGAAAAAGGTGCTCTACGGTGCGTTTGCGCAGCAGGGTTCACCGGTCGGCAACCTGCTCGCGACGCTGGCCTTCCTCGGCCTGACGTTGATGTCGGATTCCGTGTTCGAGTCGTGGGGTTGGCGTCTGCCGTTCCTCGGATCCGCAGCTTTGGTGATCGTCGCTCTCTACATCCGACTGCACATCTCCGAGACACCCGAGATGAAGAAGGCTGTTGCGGCACAGGAACGTACACGGATGCCGCTGGTCGAAGTGTTGCGTTCGCATCCCGTCGAACTTGCTCTCGGCGTCGGCGCTGTGGTTGCCGGTGTTGCCATCACGTACGTCAAGACAACCTTTGCGCTCTCCTGGGCGACAACGGATCTCGGCTTCGAGCGCAGTGACTTCCTCCTCGTGATCACCGTGGCACTGGTAGCCCAGGCGCTCGTACAGCCTTTCGGCGCTGTGCTGGCCACGCGGATCGATCCGTCGAAAGCGGTCCGCTGGATGCTGCTTCCGGAGATCGTGCTCCTACCACTGATGTTCGTGCTGGTTCAGACGGGCTCCGTGCCCTTGGCGATTCTGGGGATGGTCCTCGCGACGGCGCCTCACGCAATGTATTACGCCGCGTTGGCCGGCATCCTGGCGCAGGTTTTCCCCACCAATGTTCGGTATACCGGCATCTCTCTGTCGTACCAATTGTCGACCGCCGTATTTGCCGGAACGGCCCCGATGGTCAGCCAGTATCTGCTGACGCGAACCAACTCGATCTGGCCGGTCGTCGCTCTTGGGCTCGTGTATGTCGTTCTCTCCCTTGTCTGTATGACGGCTTTGTTGCGCAGGAGTGCGCTGCACGCGCAAGGGCCGGATTCGACGAGTTCCTCGAACATGACCGATGTTTCCACCCTGAAAGGCGTTGACCACTGATGAACTTTGCACACACCGACCCCGCTCTGACAGCGGTAGTGGACAGATGGACCGCCGGGGCGGACCGAGAGACGTTGAACGGATTGCTCGACCGACTGGGCCGAGATGCCGCCGGCCGCTTGTCCGAGCTTGCCGACATCGCAGACAAGAACCCGCCGGTGCTGCAGCAATTCGACAAGGCCGGTGACCGCGTCGACCGGATTTCCTATCACCCGGCCTACCTGGAACTGTGCCGGGCGGCGTACAACGAGTACGGCCTGTCCGCCATGTCGCACCGAAAAGGGTTGCACGGATGGGCCTCTGTGCATCCGCCACTCGCGAAGTACCTCGCGTCGTACATCTTCGTGCAGGCCGAGTTCGGGCTGGCCTGTCCGGTGTCGATGACAGATGCTGCTGCGCGGACCCTGCGTATGTTCGGTGATCCGGCCGTGTTCTCGCCCTGGATCGACGCGTTGACGTCGACGGACCCCGAGCAGGCGAAGACGGGTGCGATGTTCATGACCGAGATTCAGGCAGGCACCGACATCGCCTGCACCGAAACACGCGCCGAGCGCGACGGTGACGGATGGGTTCTGACGGGCAAGAAGTGGTTCGCCTCCAACCCGGATGCCGATGTGATCATCACCCTCGCAAGATTCCCGGGCGGACAGGATGGTTCGACGCGTGGAGTCGGAATGTTCATGGTGCCCAAGACCTTGGGATCCGGCGAGCGCAACAACCTCACGATCGATCGTCTCAAGGACAAGCTGGGTACGCGTTCCATGCCGAGCGGCGAGGTGACGCTGAACCGCGCGCACGCACTCCAGGTCGGCGAACTCGATCGAGGATTCCGCCAGATGGCTGAGATGGTCAACACGTCTCGCCTGTCCAATGCGATGCGTTCGAGCGCTCTCATGCGCCGAGCAGTCCGCGAAGCCGTCGAACATTCGAAGAGCCGAGTCGTGTTCGGTAAGAAGCTCTTCGACCAGCCGCTGATGCGGGCGACGCTTCTTCCCCTTGCACTCGATGTCGAGGCTTCGCTGGCCCTGGTCGCGTACAGCGCACAGTGTCTTCAGGCAGCAGACGGCGGCGACGAACAGGCGCGCGCACTGATCAGGGTACTGACGCCGATCGCCAAACACTTTGTCTGCAAACGCGCGCGGGTGGTCACTGGCGAGGCCATGGAGGTGCGCGGAGGAAACGGCTACATCGAGGATTGGGCCAACGCGCGACTAGTGCGGGATGCCCACTTGGGCTCGATCTGGGAGGGCTCGAGCAATGTCATTGCGCTGGACGTACTTCGGTGCCTACGCAAGTTCAACGCGCACCGCACGGTCGCGGGAGCGATGACGGACATCTTGTCCACCGTCGGACCGGATTGCGAAGCCGGGTCCGGAGTTCTGTTGCGGCGCTGGGAGGAACTGGTAGAGGAAGGAGATCGTCTGATCTCCGGATCTGACGATGCCGCCCAGGCCGCCAGCGCAAAGTATGCCGACGAGTTGGCTCGTGCCGTCATGGCGACCCTGCTTTTCGATCTTGCGGATCACGGCATCCGACACGGTAATGGGTACCGGTCACTGCTGGTGGCGAATTCCTACCTGGCCGGTCTTGCGGGGAAGGTGCCGTCGGCTGCACTCGGCAATCTCGACGTGATGACCGACGGCGGTGACGTCGAACTGGATGATGCACGTGACGTCGTAGCCGAGTTCCTCTCCGCAGCAGGGGTTCACCGGTGAATTGTCCAACAGGCCCCACACCCCTCGCCGGCGTCCGTGTTCTGGATCTGTCGAAGATCCTTGCCGGGCCGTACGCAACCATGTCGCTTGCCGATCTCGGTGCCGACGTCACCAAGATCGAACACCCTGAAGGCGGCGACCCCACGCGTTCGTGGGGGCCTCCCTTCGTCGGGGTAGATGCCGCCTACTACCTCGCGATCAACCGCGGTAAGAAGTCGGTCACGATCGACCTCAAGTCCACCGAAGGACAGGAGATCATCCACCGCATGCTCGAAGAGACCGATGTAGTCGTGGAGAACTTCAAGCCGGGCAGCGGATTACAGAAGATCTTCGACTACCAGGCGCTGTCCGAGCGATACCCGCATCTGATCACCCTGCACATCTCTGCCTTCGGTGAAGAAGGACCGCTGCGCGACGAACCGGGGTACGACATGATCGCGCAGGCCGCGGGTGGGCTCATGTCGCTCACCGGTGAACCGGGTGGTGCTCCGATGAAATCCGGGTTTGCGTTGGGAGACTTGGGTGCAGCGCTTTTCGGACTGGTCGGTGTCCTGGCTGCATTGGTCGAGCGAGGCCGGACCGGACGCGGACAGTACGTGACCACGTCGCTGTACGAGTGCCAACTCGCGATGCACGTCAACTGGGCGACCAGTTACTTCGCCACCGGTGAGCGCCCAACTGCGTTGGGCTCCGGTCATCCGAATCTTGCTCCGTATCAAGCATTTCCTGCCAGCGACGGGTACTTCGTCGTCGCTGTCGGCAACGACGCGATGTGGGCGTCGCTGTGCGAGGCCATCGGAAGGAGTGAACTGGTCACCGATCCGCGTTTTGCCCACAACCGCGACAGGGTGGAGAACCGCGAGAGTCTGGAACGAGAACTCACCAGCGCCTTCGCATCGGAGACCGTCGAACACTGGTGCGCTCTTCTCGCCGAACGCGCCGTACCGGTCTCACCGATCCGGCATCTCGACGAGATCTACTCCGATCCCCACACCGCCGCGCTCGGCATGGTCGGAACCGTCGACCATCCGACGCTCGGACCGTTGAAGCAAGTGGCCTTTCCGGTCAACTTCTCCGGCCAGAGGCCACGTCTGACGTCGGCGCCGCCCGTTCTCGGCGCCGACAACGACGAAGTCCTTGGTACCGCTCAGGCCAGCCCGCTCAACGCAGGCGGCGTGTTGTCGTCGCGCCAACCGATGGCCTCGGCAAGCGTCGTGAGGTCGTAGTCCGGTCCGCTGACGCCGACGGTGAAGAGTGAGACACCGTCGGCGACCAGGTCGGCTGCATTTTCGAGCCCAGGCCACGGAACCGAGTGCTCTACTTCCAGCGGGTTCCGGCCCACGTCGGCGCAGTGGTCGGAGAGGATGTCTGACTTGCGCAGGTGTGTCTCACGGTCGCCGAAGCTGTGCCAGACGTCGGCGTACTCGGCGACCAAGCGCAGGGTCTTCTTCTCGCCGCCACCGCCGATGAGGACCGGGATGTTGCGCGTCGGCGGCGGGTTGCCCTTCGCCAGGCGGCCCGTGATGCGGGGGAGGTATTCGCCAAGCAGTTTCAGCCGTGAACCGGGAGTGCCGAAGTCGTATCCGAACTGGTCGTAGTCCTTCTCGAACCAGCCGGCACCGATACCGAGGATCAGGCGCCCGCCGCTGATGTGGTCGACGGTTCGCGCCATGTCGGCGAGTAGATCCGGATTGCGGTAGCCACCACCGGTGACCAGGGCGCCGATCTCGACGCGTTCGGTTTGCTCGGCCCAGGCGCCGAGCATGGTCCAGCATTCGAAGTGGGCGCCGTCGGGATCGCCGGTCAACGGGTAGAAGTGGTCCCAGTTGAAGACGATGTCCACCCCGGCGTCCTCGGACCGCAAGACGGCGTCGCGTATCAACCCGTAATCGGGTGCGTGCTGGGGTTGGAGTTGAACACCGATGCGTACCGGACGAGTCATGCCACGCTCCTGACGAGAGGAATGGTTGTCTTCTCCCATCATGGCCGGGTGTGCGCGGTACCGCTACCGCCGCAGGGTCGGCGAAACGATCACGCGCCGACAGCTTCGTGTACTCCCAACTCTTCGAGGAGTCGAGTGCGCAGCGCGGCGTATCCCGGCTGTGAGGGACTGCGCGGCTTCACGAACGACACGGTCTCGAGAATGCTGACCCGGCCGTCTCGCAGCACCGCAATACGATCGGCCAACAGGATTGCCTCGTCGATGTCGTGAGTCACCAGAAGGACCGCGGGGCGATGTTTGCGGCACAGCTCCGCAACCAATGCCTGCATGCGGAGACGCGTAAGCGCATCGAGTGCAGCAAAAGGTTCGTCCAGCAGAAGAAGCCGCGGGTTACGTACCAGTGCTCGTGCCAGGGCCACGCGCTGGGCTTCACCACCGGACAGGGTCGTGGGCCAAGCACGTTCACGCCCGGCGAGCGACACTTCTGCCAGCGCGGCCGCGGCCGCTTCGCGGTTCTTCCGGGTGGAGCGTTGTCCGAGGATGACGTTGTCCTGGACTCGCTTCGACGCAATCAAACGAGGCTCTTGGAAGACGACGGTCCGGGCTTCCGGTGCACGGACCTCACCGGCATCGAAATCCTCGAGTCCTGCAAGGATCCGCAGAAAGGTCGTCTTGCCGCTACCACTGGCTCCGAGAAGTGCCACGAACTCCCCCGGTCTCACGTCGAGTGAGAAACCGTCCAGAATTGTCCGATCGCCGAAGGTCTTCACGACGTCGACAGCATGGACACCCGAATCCGTATGTTGGACGGTCATGCGCTCTTCCCCCACTGCTTGTAGGGCATCAGGATTCGCTCGATACCCCGAACGAGGAGGTCGACCGACAACCCCCAGATTGCGTAGATGATGACGACGACCACGAGGACGTCGGTCTGGAAGTATTGCTGCGCAGAAGTCATGAGAAATCCCAGACCCTTTGGTGCATTGCTTAATTCGGCGACGATGAGTGCGAGAAGTGACACCGACAACGAGACCCTCAATCCGACGAGCACCGAAGGAATCATTTCCGGCAGAATCACCTGACGAATCAGTCCGAGACCCCGTAGTCCGAACACACGTCCGGCCTCGATGACCTTGCGGTCTACATTGCGGACTCCACTGTGAGTGTTGATGTACAGCGGAAACAGTGCTGCGGCCGCGATGATGATGATTTTGGGACGCTCGTCTATGCCGAACCACAGAATCAACAGCGGTGTGATCGCAAGAAACGGGATCGTGCGGAGCATCTGGAGCGTGGGGTCCACAAGCTTGTCGGCGAGAGCGAACAATCCTGACACAATACCGAGCGAGAGTCCGAGGGCACCGCCGATGGTAAACCCGATGGCTACCCGCGCAAGTGAGACCGAAAGGTTCTCCCACAGAACACCAGTCGTCACGAGTTCGACAAACGCCGACCACACGGACCAGGGAGACGGGAAGACCTTTTCGTCGATTCGGCCCGTCGCTGATCCGAGTGCCCACACGGTGACTAATGCGACCGGAACACTCGCGCGAAGCGCAGTATCGGAGAGCCGGCTTCGTCGACGCTTGGCAGTGCGAGGCGCGATTCTGTCTGCATCCGAGACTGCCGCTGCCGCTGCAGGTAACTGGGGTGCCTCGACGCTCACGAGACAGCCCAGGTCGTGACGTCGAATGCGTTGGGGGCCTTTCCGGACTTGACCAAGAAGTCGAGAGTCGAACGGACGGTGTTCAATCCGTCAGGGTCGACAGGCTCACTCTGAAAGTTCCAAAGCGTTGCTTCCTTGACAACGTCCACCGGTGATCCCGTTGCGTCGAAAACGAACTGTGCGTAGGCGTCGTGATCGGCATCGATCGCCTTGTCGCCTGCTTGAATGACTTCCCAAACAGCCTTGCCCAGATCGGGATTCGAGTTCAGCGTATCCCGCGACGTCAGCGCCACGCTGGTCGCGAGGAGATCCGGATCGTCGACGCTGGCCTTGGACAGGACAGGAAAGTCGATTTGTTTCCTCCAGATGCCGGCTGTCGTGGCCGGAAGGGGCACGGCGTCGATGTCACCACGTTGCAGAGCGGGGAGTGCATCGGCAAAGAGCAGATTGACCAACTCCACCTTGTCCGCGACACCGGCTCGTTCGAGGACCGCCCGGCCGTACTTGTCGAAGTTCGACCCGAACTGCAGTCCTACCTTCTTGCCTGCCAAGTCTTCGATCTTGGATACTCCGCCCTCACGGCCGAGGAACCAGATATCCGACGACGGTTTGTCGATCACGAGGGCCGGCACGTCGATTCCGCTGGCCTTGGCCTGAACCGCGGGGGTATCCCCGATCAATCCCACCTGCACGTCACCGGTCTGCAGCGCCTGCACCACCGGAGGGCCGTTGTTGAAGCCCACGAAGGCTTTGTACTCGAAGCCGTACTTCTCGAGGATGGGTTGCGCCAGGCCTTCGTGCACGGCGTACCCGAACGAGGTGGTGTCGGTAGGACTCTTGCCTGCAGCCCCGTTCCAGGGCGCCCCGACCGTCAGTGGGACAAGGTCTTTCGAACTGCTGTCGGAAGCCGCGGAGGTGGACGAGCATGCCGCTGTCGTCGCGAAAAGCGCAATTGTGAGTAGGGCTGTCAAGCCTTTGGCGCGAGATCGGGTTTTCATGGTGTTCTCCTGGCGTTCTGGGCGAGCTGGTGATAGTCGGCTGTGGATTGGGTCGGACGAGGGGACGATTTGCGCCATCCGACCCGTTCGCGGTACATCCCGAGCAGGTTCTGCCCGATCAGATGCTCCTCGTCGCGTAGTTCGGAGTCGTGAGGCTCAGGAGTACGCGACGGTGAGACGAAGATGGCGTCGGCGGGGCAGTACGCCTCACACTGGAAACATGTCTGACAGTCCGAATGCCGCGCGATCGCGGGTGGTGAATCCGCTACGGCTTCGAAGACGTTCATCGGACAGATGCGGACGCAGATGTCACACGTCGTGCACCGGTCGATGCTGATCAACTCGATCATGATGCACTTCCCTGCTGAGCCAATGCACTGCCGACGCAGGGCAACTCGGTATCGGGGGCAACCCAGATGTCGTTCAAGCCGCCACTGAGCAAGCGATGGGTTTGGTCCACGTCGGTGGCGGGAAAGTCGATGCGAGTATGCATGCCGCGAGTTTCGGTCCGTACCAAGGCCGAACGAACCGCCCAGCGGCTCATCGCGAGCATCCCGGCCGCTTCGCGTTGCGCGATAGCCTCTGTTCCGGCGGTTGTGTGGTCGAGGTCGCGAGATGCGCTCTCCCAGAGACGATCAAGTCGAGTAGCCGAATCGATCAACCCGTCGTTGCTTCGGAACACGGACTTGTCGATCGGGAGCATCTCGGACTGAATGGCGCGAACAGAGCCGCGTACGTCGTCGAAACCTCGATCTCTCACACCGAGCGTTCCTGACGATCGAGTGTCGGATAGGTCTGTCGCTCTTCGGCTATCGGAGAAGGACGCGGCTGCTCGTCCCGCCCAGGTGCCGGTCGCAATGGCCCACGACAGGTTGGGGCCACCCGCTCCGGTGGCTGCGCCGACGATGCGATCCCGTGCGGCGATGTCTCCAGCGGCGTAGAGTCCGGAAACTCCGGTGGACGCGTCATGGTCGAGGATATGTATCCCACCGGTGCCTCGGACCGTTCCTTCTTGAACCCAGTCCATCGGGAAGCGTTCGTTGAACGGATCGACCCCCAACTTGTCCGTGACCATGAAGAAATTGGGCATGGCGGCTCGCAATGCCGGTTGCACTTCCTCGCCGAACTGTGTGAACTGTGCGGTGATCGTGCCCCTCAGCGATGCGCCGAGAAGCTCTGCGCGGCTTTGATGTAAATCGTGATAGTGAATCGGTTCACCGAGATGATCCCAGTACGAGGCAGTGACGAAGAATCCATTCTTGTCCATGCTGGTTCCGAACGGCACCATTCCGTAGAAATTGGAGAACTCCATGCTCGAGAGGTGCGCGCCCACCTCCGCGGCCATCAGATGCCCGTCTCCGGTATTGACGTCTCCGCCGAGGGAATGGCTCTTCCACGTCGTCCCGCCGGTTGCCAGGATCACCGCACCGGCATCGACACGCCACGGCCGTTTCACTTGGCGCTGGTAACCCGTTGCACCGGACACCGTCCCACCGGCATCTACGAGAAGTTCCAGTGCCGGACTGTGATCGAGTACGAGTACACCGGACTTCTTCACCTTCCCCCGAAGGAATCGAAGGTAGTCCGGAGCTGCACCGGAGAACGATCGCTCACCGGGGCGGGCGCCGAAAAGTGTTCCGGAACCGCGCGGCTTCGTACTGGGTTTGTAACCCCATTCGGGAATGAGAGCGGTTCGCGCCCAAGCCTCGTCGAGTACCGCTTCAGTCCAGATGCGATCGGTGATGTATCCACCTGAGCGTTCACGCTTCGAAATCTCCTCGTCGCGGCGCTCGACCACCGGCGGCACGAGCCAATGGCCGACTCCTGCAGTGGCGGCGACTCCGCTGGCACCGACATAGCCTTTGTCCACCAACGTGACGGCCGCGCCGGATTCGGCGGCGGCGACGGCCGCCCACGTAGCGGCCGGACCCCCGCCGACGACGAGGACGTCAGTCGACACGAGAAGGTTTTCGACGTCGTCAGTGACCACGTGCCCGCGAAAACGTGGGAGTGAGCGCGCCATGACAGCGCACCTCCGATCTGGAATGCGTTGGGAGAGAGAAGTACGAGATGTTCGCTCTAGCTACACGACGGTGAGAGGGAGGCCTCGAGGCGTTCGAGTCGGTCGGTGATCTTTGCCAATTCCGTGAGGATTCCGGCTTGCCCGGCCGGTGCGTACCGATTGGCGTGTGCAACGCCGACCTCGATCAACCCCAAGGCTTGATGGGTGGTTACTTGGAAGAAACCGAGCTGATCCAAGACTTCCGCCGCGTATCCCGTTGTCGCGTTGGCCAACGCCCACACAAGATTTGCTCCGTTGACGATGGAATTGCCGACGAGTTGCGCGTCGGTCACAGCCGCTTCGAGGATGGCTCTCGCCTCGGGGCCGAACGTCACGTCGTTGTCGTCGAGTGGGGTACCGTCGGGCACCACAAGGTCGAGAGTCTTCTGGATCGACGTCCGTGTCAGGCCGAGGTGGTCGAGGCCTCGCAATATCAGGTTCTCTTCCTCGTCTAGCAGCGCCTGCAACAAGTGTTCGGAATCGACTGTCCGTGAGCCTTTTCCAGCAGCTGCCGCGGGTGCCAGAGAAATTACCGACGCAAGATGTGGGCTGAAGGGTAGATCGGTGTCGATATGCTCGGTGATACGCACGGCAGAATCAGGAATTTCGCGATCGAGTGTTCCGCGGAGTGCCATCTGGCAGATTGCCGAGACAGGCAGTCCGCGTGCGCGTACAGCAGCAGCGAGGTCATCCGGGAGATAGATGTTGACCTTCGGCATCGATTCTTCCTCTTCTACCTGATCTCGACCGCTTGACCTGCACTGATGTGCATAACCCCATATAACCCCCACGGATGGTGTCGGGCAATCGTCGGTGCCGTTGTTCCGGCAGGAAAGCCCAGTTCAGGGGTTTGGTTCAGGCTGGTCCGAATCTGGTCGCGTGCGCACGGTCTGCCCACAGCAGACAGGCGGGGCCGCGGCACTGCCGCGCCGGTAGGAATGGATTCATGACTACTGAAGCGCCCACCGATACCGGCTACCGTGACCTGTTGACAGACAGGCTCTTCCGACAGCGAACCATTCTGCTCACCGGCGAGGTCAACGACGCCATGGCCGAACGTGTGTGTTCGGAACTGGTGCTCCTCGCCACCACCGACCCCAAGCGCGACGTCGTGCTCTACATCAATTCACCTGGCGGATCGGTGTTTGCCGGTCTGGCCATCTACGACACTATGAAGCTCATCCCCAACGACGTCGTGACGGTCGCGATGGGCTTCGCCGCCAGCATGGGCCAGGTGCTTCTCTGCTCCGGCACCCACGGCAAGCGAATCAGCTTGGCGCACAGCCGCATCATGATGCACCAACCTTCGGCAGGTATCGGTGGCACTGCGGTGGACATTGCGATCCAGGCCGAAAGTCTCGAGCTGATGAAGCGTCAATCGCAGGAAATCCTCGCCGCCGAAACGGGCCGGACCGTCGAAGAGATCGAGACCGACAGCGATCGGGATCGCTGGTTCACCGCCGAGCAGGCGCGCGAGTACGGAATCGTCGACCGCGTCGTGACGTCCTTCGCCGAGATAGCACCGCAAGCCACCTTCCCCAAGATCGGATTGTGACGTCATGTCCCAGTACACGATTCCCAGTGTCATCGAGCGAACACCAACGGGTGAGCGATCTTTCGACATCTTCAGCAGGCTGCTCAACGAGCGCATCGTCTTTCTCGGCACAGAGATCGACGACGGCGTCGCCAACGTCGTGATGGCTCAGATGCTGCATCTGCAAGCCGACAACCCGGATCGCGAAATCGGTTTGTACATCAACTCTCCCGGCGGTTCCACCACGGCGATGCTCGCGATCTACGACACCATGCAGTTCTTGAAACCGACGATTTCCACGTACTGCATGGGTCAAGCGGCTTCGGCTGCTGCAGTGCTTCTGGCCGCCGGCACTCCAGGCCATCGGCATGTTCTCGCCCATTCGCGGGTGCTGCTGCACCAACCGTCGACGCAAGGTAGCGGCACCATCTCGGACCTCGCGCTTCAAGCAGCCGAGATCCTGAGAATCCGGGAGCAGACCGAGGCGATTCTGAGTAAGCACACCGGTCAGAGCGTCGAGCGGCTCCGTAAGGACACCGATCGCGACAGGATCTTCACCGCCGACGACGCTATCTCCTACGGACTGGCTGACACCCTCATCGAAGGGAACTGACTAGGCCGCCATCAGGACGGGACCCGAGATCGGTGCGGGAGAGTGCCCGAAGGTGAGGGAGTTGAGCGCAACGATCCGGTTGCCCGCTCGGAACAGCAGATGCTCGAGCGGCATCCCGAGCGCTTCGCAGATTGCGCGCAGAATTTCCGACGACGGTTCCTTCTTGCCCCGTTCGATCTCGGAGAGGTATTGCTTCGACATCCCGACCTTTGCGGCTACGTCGTCGAGAGTTCGGTCCTGATCGCGTCGAACCTCCCGCAGCACTCGTCCGTAGGCTTCACGAATCAGTGGGGGTTTGCGCACGGCAACAGCCGGATCGGGGAGTTCCGACTCACCCTTGACCAGGACCAGTCTGCGCGGCGCATCCATAGGCCGAGTATTCCAGCCGACCGGTACGGACACCACCGGGTTCGCCGAGGGCTGACATCTAGTCCGTTCGAACACCACCGGCAAGGAACATCGCTCGAAGAACGAAGGCCGCCTCGGGCCCGATGATCTCGCCGACAAGGCTCGTGTAGCGGTCGACGAACTCGGGCCCGTGGGAAGCCTCGTCGGAGGCGGGGTCGCCGAGGTGGTGCGCAAGTTCGTGCAAGACAACGAATTCGCGTAGCGCCCACCGGCCGTCACGGTCGTCCGGGACGGCGATGACGTCGTTCGAGTAGTGAGCGGCGGCATTGCCGCCGCGGGACCGTACGGACACCGGAATGGTTGCGCGAGTCCAGGTCTCCCGTACCCAATTCAGCCCGAGTAGCTGATCGCAGTACGCCTGGACCGACTCCACGGAACCGAATTTGCGCTCGACCGGCAAGGTGATGGTGGAACCCATGACCTCGACGCTCCGAAGTCCACGCTGGTCGGCGCGATCGAACATGGTGCGCACCAAGGTCTCTGCCTCGTAGACGGCGCTCCGCTGCGTATCCCTCACGAGTCCAGCTGCCCGCGCACCCCGCCGATCTCCGGAAGGTTCCCCAGACGTGCGGAGCGCGCAGCCCGATCACCCGCTCGTCGAGCATGCGAGGAATGCCCGGCGCTTGCGCGGCCGCCGCCCCGCCACGTCCCACGCGCTTTGGAGTTGGACGAGTAGTAGTCCTTCAGCTCGATTTCCTTGTTACGCAGCACGAGTGCGGTTTCGGAAGACGACGTGGCAGATTCTGCGATCGCGGTCTTCTCCGTCTCCTGCTTCGTCTCGGCCAACCGAGCGCCGATGCGGGACGCGTACGCCATCTGGAAGTTCAGGCGTGCCGTCACTCCGGCCACCGGCTTGCGGACCTGCGTGCTGACGCGTCGTCGTCCACGAGTTTCGACGACGGTCCGCACGGACGTTTCGCCGCGGTACGCCCCGGAACGCACGTACGCGTCGGAGTCACGCACCATCTGGAAGAGCAGGCTCGAATACAGGGCCTCACACACGTCGATGTCGCCGGCGAACCCGTAGGCGTAGATGACGGCCGACGTCTGCGCGATGTCGCATTGCACGTCGTTGGCAGCGGCGATGGCGATGAACAACTGGGCGTACGTTCGCAGTCCGCGCTTGCCCGGTTCGCCGATGGTGATGAGCCGTTGAGTGGGCGTCGCACGCTTTTCCGAAGACGCGGTGTGCGCACGCGCGACCGCCAGGTCGATCGCGGAACTGGTGGCCAACCGCTGAGCGGCAGCCATGAAGGCTTCACCTTCGTGTGGATTGTCGGTGGACTCCGCTTGGCGAAGCAGCGCACCGATGCGGGTCAGCATCTTCTCCGAACTCACCGTGAAAGACTACGCTCGCGCGCCGACACGGACGTTTATGCTGCTAGCGCACACGCTCACCCTCGACTTGGATCGTCCGGCACGTTCCTGCCGGTAGAAGGGATCAACCCCGTCATGGCTTCAGTGACTTTCGAGAGCACCACCTGCCTGTTCCCCGGATCGAACACTCCGGCAGTGGACAAGCTCGACCTCGAGATCGAGGACGGCGAGTTCCTCGTCCTCGTCGGACCCTCCGGCTGCGGAAAGTCGACCACCCTGCGCATGCTCGCCGGGCTCGAAGACGTCCACAGCGGACGCATCCTCATCGGCGACCGCGACGTCACCGGTCAGGAGCCGAAAGAGCGCGACATCGCGATGGTCTTCCAGAACTACGCGCTGTACCCGCACATGTCGGTGGCCGAGAACATGGGTTTTGCGCTCAAGCTCGCCGGAACCAACAAGACGGAGATCCGCGCCCGCGTCGAAGAGGTCGCGAAGATGCTCGATCTCGAGCCGTACCTCGATCGCAAGCCCAAGGCGCTGTCCGGTGGCCAGCGTCAGCGAGTGGCGATGGGCCGCGCCATCGTTCGCCAGCCGCAGGTCTTCCTGATGGACGAGCCGCTCTCGAACCTCGACGCGAAACTCCGTGTGCAGACACGTACGCAGATCGCTCAGCTGCAACGACGCCTCGCGACGACGATGGTTTACGTGACCCACGACCAGGTCGAGGCCATGACGATGGGTGACCGCGTCGCCGTCCTCGAAAAGGGAATCCTGCAGCAGTGCGCCTCGCCGCGCGAGCTGTACAACAAGCCGAAGAACGTCTTCGTCGCCGGCTTCATGGGTTCACCCGCGATGAACCTCTTCACCCTCCCCGTCGTCGACGGCGGCGTCGCATTCGGTGACGGGATCGTTCCGGTTCCGCGCGAGACGATGAACGGCGTCGTCGAAACCGAGGTTGTTCTGGGTATTCGCCCCGAGCACCTCGAGATCGCCGCCGAAGGCCTGCCGATGGAGGTCGACGTCGTCGAGGAACTGGGCTCGGACGCCTACGTCTACGGCCGGACCACGATCGGCGGACGGTTGCAGCAGATCGTCTCGCGTGGTGACTGGCGCAATCCGCCGCAGAAGGGCGAGCGCGTCAACCTGCGCGTCGACCCCGAGAAGGTGCACATTTTTGCCACCACCGACGGGCGTCGCCTGGGTTAGGTCGACCTGTCAAACGACACATGACCGATTCAGGTTCGGCGTAATACCCACAAGTACGGGTGTCTCGTGCCACAGTAGGGGCCGATGCCGGGAGCCGGCACTCATGGCGCATGCCGTGAGCAGGCTCTCGGTGACCGTCTATTTGTCATACACATACGGGGAGCGAATCCATGGTTCTGAACTCGAAGGCGATGCGCCGCGCTGCAATTGCAGCCACGGCAGCGTCCATGCTGGTACTGGCAGGCTGTTCGTCCGATTCGGACAAGGACAGCGGAACCAGCACCACGGCCGCATCCGGGGGATCGTCCTCGAGCGAAGGCCGCGGACCCATCACGATCGTCGAGGGGCAGGATGCCCTGAACGAGGCGCTCGAAAACATCATCTCCGACTGGAATGCCGAGCATCCGGACGAGAAGGTCACGCTCAAGCCGCTGGCGAAGGAAGCCAACGCGCAGGTCGACGACATCACCCAGCGCATGCAGGCCAAGAGCGACGAGTACGACCTCATCGGCGTCGACGTCGTCAACACCGCTCAGTTCGCCGCAAACGGTTGGCTGCTGCCGCTCGAGGGTGACCTCGCGATCGACGAGTCCGGCCTCCTGCCGTCGACCGTCGCTTCGGGCACCTACAACGGCAAGCTCTACGCAGCGCCGAAGAACACCAACGCCGCATTCCTGTACTACCGCAAGGACCTCGTCGAGAAGGCCCCCACCACGTGGGCCGAGCTCAAGGAAAACTGCCCGAAGGCTGTCGAAGCCGGCATCTCCTGCTACATCGGTCAGTTCAAGAACTACGAGGGCCTGACGGTCAACACCACCGAGATCACCAACGCCTTCGACGGCCCGTGGGTCGGCCCGGACGGACTCACCCCGGCCATCGACGACAAGACGAAGGCAGGCGTTCAGTCGATCGTCGACAACTTCGCCGACAACACGATCCCGCAGGAAGCGCTGACCTACTCCGAGGGCGAGTCGCAGACCGCGTTCGGCGACGGCAAGGCACTCTTCATGCGCACGTGGTCCGGCTTCTCGGTCGACGGTGAGAAGACCTCGGTTGCCGGTAAGTACGGCTACACCGTTCTTCCGGGTGTCGACGGACCGGGCGCTTCGACCGTCGGCGGCTACAACGTCGGCATCAGCGCGTACTCGGACGCACCCGCCACGGCTCGTGACTTCCTCGAGTTCATGCAGACCAAGAAGTCGCAGACGTACTTCACCGAGGTCGGCGGCGCACCCGTCCTCTCGGCTGTCTACGACGATCCGGCAGTGCTCGCTCAGTTCCCGTACTTCGCGACCCTGAAGGAAGCACTCGCCACCGCTCAGCCGCGCCCCGTCACGCCGTACTACACGCAGGTGTCGAAGTCGATCTCCGACAACACCTACGCTGCTATTCGCGGCGAGAAGACCGTCGAGCAGGCCTTGGCGGACACCAAGGCCGGCATCGAAACCGCCGGTAACTGATCTACCAGGAGCAATAAGCAATGGCAGAACCGCAGGATCCTTCCGCGGCTGTGCCTACCAACCCCACGGTCGGGGCCGGTTCAACCGGTCCCGACCGTTCGGGCGTTGGTGGGAGACACCGTGCACCGGAACCGCTAGAAGAGCCGTCGGCATCCGAGGCAGCAGGGACATCCCTGACCAAGGTTCTGCCTGACCTTGCAGCTACTCCACCCCCACCGACCTCGCCCCCGCCTGCGTCGGCCGACAAGCCGAAGAAGCGTCGACGAGTTCCCGTGTGGGCGTTCGTCGCACCGTCGCTGATCGTTCTCGCCGTCATCATTCTGTATCCGCTCGGACGAGCGATCTGGATGTCGATGCACAGCGACGGCAAGAAGCTCGATCCCGAGACCGGCATGTTCGTCACCGGTCAGTTCACGTGGTTCGACAACTACAAGAACTGGATCACCCAGTCCTGCAACACCGCCAACGGCTCGATTCCGTGCCCGCCCGGCACACTCGGATCGCAGTTCTGGCAGTCGATCGGAAATACGTTCGGCTTCACCGTCGTCACCGTCCTGCTCGAGACGGTGATCGGTCTGTCGATGGCGTTGATCATGGCCAAGACGTTCCGCGGACGCGGTTTGCTCCGCGCTTCCGTGCTGATTCCCTGGGCCATCCCCACCGCCGTCACCGCGAAGCTCTGGTTCTTCATCTTCGCCAACGACGGCATTGCCAACAAGATCCTCGGCACCAACATCCTGTGGACGGCGGACCCCTGGCCGGCGCGATTCGCGATCGTCGTCGCCGACGTCTGGAAGACCGCGCCGTTCATGGCGTTGCTGATCCTTGCGGGTCTTCAGATGATTCCCGCCGACGTCTACGAGGCCGCCAAGGTCGACGGTGCGACGGCGTGGCAGCGGTTCCGCATGATCACGCTTCCGCTGGTCAAGCCCGCACTCATGGTGGCGGTGCTCTTCCGCACGATGGACGCTCTGCGGATGTACGACCTGCCCGCGATCATGATGGGATCCAACCCGGCCACCTCGACCATCTCGGTTCTGGTGGTCGATCAGATGCGCGTCGGCGCCAATTCGGCGTCGGCACTGTCCACCATCACGTTCCTCATCATCTTCGCTGTGGCCTTCATCCTGGTCCGATTCCTCGGAGCCAATGCGGTCAGCACGCAGGAAAAGCAGCGGAAGGGGGAGCCGGTATGAACAAGGCACTACGCGGCAAGATCGGCACCTACATCGGCGTCGTACTGATCATCGTGTGGGGACTCGCTCCCTGCTACTGGATGATCGTGACGGCGCTGCGCGACCCGGCGGACACGTTCTCGACGTCGCTGTGGCCCACCAATCTCACGCTCTCCAACTTCACCGCGGCGCTCGATCCCGACGCCAAGGTGAACTTCACCCGTGCACTGATGAACAGCCTCATCATCGCGGGCGCGACCACGCTGATCGCCTTGGTCATCGGCGTGTTCACGGCGTACGCGCTCTCGCGTTTCGATTTCCGTGGCAAATACTTCGTCACCGGAATCATCCTCGGCGCGTCCATGTTTCCGGTTGTCGCCCTCGTGACTCCGTTGTTCCAGTTGTTCACCGACATCGGCTGGATCGGCAGCTACAAAGCGCTGATCATCCCGAACATCTCGTTCGTGCTGCCGCTGACGGTCTACACGCTGACGTCGTTCTTCTCCGAACTTCCGTGGGAGCTCGAGGAGGCGGCGCGTATCGACGGCGCCACCCGTGGCCAGGCCTTCCGTCTGATCATGCTTCCGCTCGCCGCGCCGGCACTGTTCACCACCGCGATCCTCGCCTTCATCGCAACGGTCAACGAGTACCTGCTCTCGCTCCAACTCTCGAGTGACAAGACCGCACCCGTCACCGTGGCGATGGCCAAATTCTCCGGAACCGACCCATTCGTCACGCCGTACACCTCGATCATGGCCGGCGGAACCCTCGTGATGGTCCCGCTGGTCATCATGGTTCTCATCTTCCAGCGACGCATCATCGCCGGTCTGACCGCAGGCGGCGTCAAGTCGTGATGCGGGCCGCACGGTTTCGATGAGGCGGGCTTCGCGCGCCCAGCGTATGGAGCTGATTGCCGGCTTCATCTCGGTCTTCGCCCTCATGGCGTTGATCGGCGCTGTGGTCGCGATCGTCAAGGGAGACCCCGGCGTGATGCCGTCTTTGGTGCTGCTCGGTTGCGTCGTCGCTCTCGGGCTCGCGTTCCGCGGATATCGGAACGCGGTCCGAGCAGAACGTCGCGAGTAGCCAGCCCGGTAGGGTGACATTTCGGTATCGCAGTTGCCGGGAGTTATCTGATCGAGATATCACCCTGGTGGAATGGTGCCGGTAAGTCCGGATCCACGACCGGGAGTGTTGAGTGAGTCCATCGAACAGATCGAGTGCGACGGGTGGCGATCAGTCGTCTGCTCGATCGGGCAAGTCGGCTAATTCGCCCCGGTCGAACAAGTCGGCCAAGCCCGCGAAAAAGCAGCGCTCGAAGTGGCGGTACGTCCGGCGGACCATCTACGTGCTCGTGCTCCTGATGGTCATCGTGCCCGCGTCGGTTTTTGCTGTCGCGTACAGCCGGACCGACGTCCCGCGCCCCTCTGACATGCAGACCAATCAGGTGTCCACCATCTACATGGCCGACGGCACGACCGTGCTCGGCAAGGTAGTGCCGGCGGAGGGAAACCGCACCGAGGTCGCGTTGTCGGCCATCCCGATTCACGTCCGCGATTCGGTGCTCTCGGCGGAGGATCGTAACTTCTACACCAACCCCGGGTTCTCGATCTCCGGATTTGCTCGCGCTGCCCGCGACAACGTGATGGGCAAGGAAAGCGCCGGCGGTGGCTCGACGATCACTCAGCAATACGTGAAGAACGTCTTGGTCGGTGACAAGCGCAGTATCGACAGGAAGCTGCGTGAGCTCGTCATCTCCGCCAAGATGGCGCGCGAATGGTCCAAGGACGACATTCTTGCCGCGTATCTCAACACCATCTACTTCGGTCGCGGTGCGTACGGCATCGCCGCCGCGTCGAACGCGTACTTTGACAAGCCGGTCAGTGAGCTGAGTGTCGAGGAAGGCGCAGTTCTCGCGTCCGTCATCCAGAGCCCGTCGTTCCTGGACCCCGAGACCAATCTGTCCGCGCTGCAAGCGCGCTGGGACTACGTTCTAAACGGCATGGTGGAACTGGGCAGCCTGACCAAGACGGATCGCGACGCGATGCAGTTCCCGGTCGTCGCCCCCGCCAATCGGCCGACCGATCTGAACCAGGCGCCAGGACCCGAAGGCCACATCAAGACCCAGGTACTCAAGGAACTGGCCGAGGCCGGTATCAGCGATCAGACGCTGAACACCGCTGGTCTGCAGATCACGACAACCATCGACCCGGTTGCGCAGGAAGCTGCGCTGAACGCCGTCAGGCGGAATCTCGAGGGCGAGCCGGAAGACCTGCGGACCGCAGTAGTGTCCATCGACCCCAAGACCGGTGGCGTCGACGCCTATTACGGCGGTGACGAAGGAGCCGGCTTCGACTACGCCCAGGCGCCGCTGCAGACCGGTTCAGCGTTCAAGGTCTTCGGTCTGGTCGCAGCATTGATGGAAGACATTCCGCTGTCCGCACGGTTCGACAGTTCACCGCTCACGATCAACGGCGTGACCATCGGAAACGTCGGCGGCGAATCCTGTGGTCGATGCACCATCGCCGAGGCACTCAAGCGTTCGCTGAACACCAGCTTCTACCGGTTGATGCTCTCGATGGAGAACGGTCCCCAGAAGATCGCCGACGCCGCCCACCTGGCCGGCATCCCCGAGCACATTCCCGGACTCGACTACCCGACGCTCACACAGGAGGGTGGTCCGCCGGAGAACGGAATCGTGCTCGGCCAGTATCAGTCTCGCGTTATCGACATGGCGTCCGCTTACGCGACGCTCGCCAATTCCGGTGTGTACCAGCAGCCGCACTTCATCCGGAAGGTCGTGACGGCCGAAGGTGAAGTCCTGCTCGATCGCCCGGTCTCTCCCGGTGAGCGTCGTCTCGATGCTGCCGTTGCCGACAACGTCACGCAGGCAATGCTCCCGATCGCGTCGTACTCGAACGGTCACGCGCTTGCCGGTGGACGCCCGTCTGCTGCCAAGACCGGCACCGCGCAGTTGGGTGACACGGGGCAGAACAAGGATGCGTGGATGGTCGGTTACACGCCGTCGCTGTCCACCGCGGTGTGGATCGGAACTTCCGACGCTCAGGCCATCACCAACTCCTACGGTGGTTTGATCTACGGCTCCGGAGTGCCTGCGGACATCTGGAAGAGCACGATGGACGGCGCGCTGAAGGGATCCGACTGGGAGAGCTTCCCGTGGCCGGACCCCATCGGCGGGCAGGCCGGCGTTCCCGCGAACTCCGGCGTGACCTCGGGGGACGGGACGGGCACGCCCACGACGGGCGCGGTCGCTCCCCCGGCGCCCATCGAGGTGCCCGGCCTACCGCCGATCGAAGTGCCGCCGCTCCCCCAGTTGCCGCGTCAGATCGAGATCCTGCCGGGCATCGTCATCCCACTGCCGGGCTGACAAGCAGCGCCCGATTTCCGGTTCTCAGGCCTGATCGTCGAAGAGACCGAGTTGGGTGGGCGCTGCATCCTTGGCGGGCAGTACGACGACGCGCAGTCCGCGCCTGAGGTTGCGGATCGCGTGCGTCCACGCGCGCTTCTCGCCCGCACACAGGTCGGTGTCGTCGTCCTTGCGGCGGATGGACTCGGTCAACGCCTCGTGCCAGGCAGTCTCCTGCTCCTGGCTGATCCGCAGGTAGTCGAGAATGGTGTCGCGGTCGTGCTCACAGATCACGGCAACCTCTTCGGCGCTGAGCTCGCCCGTTCCGTCTGCGTCGAGTTCGAGGAGCGCCATGAGAGCCGGCGGAAATTCGTGGCACTCGTGTGACTCGTATTCGGCACCGGGATCTTCGTGCTCGGAGGCCATGCCGTCGTTGAAGGCGGTGTCTCCGGTTGCGCGGATGGGTTGCCCGCCCAGTTCTTCGGCGAGTTCGTCGGATGCTTCGGCCAGTTCGGCGAACGAGCGCAGAGCCCGCAGCAGGTGCTCGGCGACGAAGGGTGCGCCGTCCACGCGGACCACGCCCAGCACACTCTGCTCGACGAGAATGAGCTTGATGGTCGGCCATTGCCGATTGAGCTGAGCAAGAATTACAGCAGCGTTCTCGAGGTTCTCCACCGAATGCACGACCCGCGAGAACACCTCTACGTACTCGTCGTCCTCGAGAACACGAACATAGGTGACCTGCTCACCGCGGACCAGCGGGATATCGCCGTCGTCGTCACGCTTGGGCGGATGACCGAGAAGGCGCTCGACGGCCCCGTCGACCAGGATCCGCAGCATGTCGCCCGAACCCGAGGGAGCGTGAGACGGCGTCGTGGCGAACGCCGGCGTCGACTCGCGCCCACTGGTGCTGGCACGCAGGAACGACGGGTGCGCAATGCTCCACATTTCGCGGAATACGCGCAACACCTTTGTCACCAGTTCCTCGGGACGAGCGCGGTCGACGTCGATGTAGAAGGACATGGACCCATTGCCCTCGGGTTCGTGCTCGCACAGATCGGGAGCGTTGAACCCCATGTCGAGCAGCGCTGAATGGTCTTCCGGTTCGAGCATGCGCAGTGGATGCAGAAACCTGTTGGAAGGAACTTCACAGCGCACGGAGGTCTGGTTCCACGCGAAGAACTGGATGCACGCGGGTGCGTCGGCCAGTTCGTCCATGCTGTCGTAATGCGACTCCACCACGAGGGTGTCGTCGTCCTCCATCACGGAGATGTAGCGAGCGAGATGAGTCTCGAAAGTAGTCCAGGCACTCAGGATTTCCAGATCGAAAGTATTGTCCGACATCGTCGCTCCTCTGGTCCGGGGGCGCATGGGGCCCTACCGACGACTCGCCGAAACCCCTGCTTTTCAAACCCCGCCTACGACGTTAGTCGTGGGGTCCGACAGTGACAGTGTTCGTAGGATCCGAGTGACCGTGTTTCAGTCAGGGGATTATCTTCCGAGCCTGCAGATTGGCGAAGATGTCGAGGAACATCGCTTCGGTGTCGACGTGGCGGTGAAATCCGAACCGCCGAGCTTTCGATCCGTCAGCGAAAAAGTCGTAGTCCCATCCGAATACGAAGTCACCGAACCCCCAGGACGAGACATCGGAATACGGGGTCCGAGCAAGTTGGTGTTCCTCGACGAGTTCATCCCACACCGACTCCTTGTCCGCCATTGCGACATCGAGGGACATCGGGAGCGGAGGTGCGACGTCCATGTCGAAGAAGGCTGCGATCTTCGGCCACATCTCCTGCCAGCGGAACAGGTCGCCGTTGTTGATGTTGAACGCCTGATTTGCGCACTCGGGGTTGGTCGCGGCCCAGACCGTCGCTTCGGCCAGGAGTCCGGCGTCGGTCATCTCGATCAAGCTGGTGTACGCGCCGGGTTTGCCGGGGAATCGGAGTGGGACACCCAGTTTCTTCGAGATGGTCGCGTAGACGGCGATGACCATCGCGAGGTTCATCGGGTTACCCAGTGCGAATCCGGAGACGACCGAGGGTCTGATCGCCGACCATGTCCACGACTTGCCGAGCTGCCGACGTTCGAGGAACTGCTGTTGGTCGACGTTGAACTCGGGTGGCATGTGCGGTGGATCGCTCTCGCGGGCCGGAGTTTTGAACGGTCCGAGGTGTGCCCCGTAAACCTTGTAGCCCTGCATCAGGCTGACGTGCTCGAGTCCGCCCGCAACGGGCTCGATGGCGTCGAGAGTGTTGACCAGCATCGCCAAGTTGGGCGGAACCAGCTCGGCCCATGTCGGGCGGTCTTGATAGGCGGCGTAGAAGACGTGAGTGACGTCGCCCAGTCCGCTCAGTGCCGCTGCAGTCCGGTAAGGATCGAGCAGGTCGACTGCGATGTGTTCGACCCGGTCGGTGTCCGTACCGCCTCGCCGCGAGAGTCCGATGAACTTCCATTCTCCGGTCGACTCGAGGTGATCGATCAAGTTCCCACCGATCACGCCTCGGGCTCCGACCACGAGTGCCACTTTGTCGTGCTGCACCATTTCAGCCTCCCATTGGTATATCGCGATGTTGCGATATAGGGAGTGAACCACACATATCGGCATTTCGCGATCTAGCGGTATGCTCACGAACATGGAAGACGCAACAACCGAGTGGGAAACGGCGTTCAAGGCGCTGGCCAACCCGATGCGTGTGCAAATCCTGCAGTGGTTGAAAGACCCCGGGAGCTTTCCCCCTCAGCTCGAGCCTGCTGAGGAGGTCGGAGTGTGCCTCAAGCACATTCAAGCGAGGGCGAAGGTGTCGCAATCGACGGCGTCTCAGTACATGGCCGCACTCCAGGCCGCGGATCTGGTGACCACCACACGAATCGGTCAGTGGCGGCATTACAAGCGAAACGAGCAACAGATCGAGAAGCTTGCTGCATTCATCAGGCAGGGTTTGTAGGTACCAGCACCTGACCGATCCCTCCGGGGCCGCCAACGTTGTGGCAAAACCTCACATCGCCGGCGCCGTCGGTATGTGCATTGTGGTCGTTTCTCGGGTTGCTCGTTGTCCTTACGCTCGGCAGAGGGTACTGGCAAGGAGAGGCGTGCGATGAGTCGTGAGAGCTGGGTGGGCCGTGATGCCCGATCCATCGCCGAGGCCGTGCGGTCGGGTCAGGTGTCGGCGCGGACCGTCGTCGAAGAACATCTCGCACGGGTCGGCGAATGCAATGTCGAACTCAACGCACTGGTCACCGTGTGCGCCGAGGAGGCTCGCACGGCCGCGGATTCCCTGGACGAGCGACGCCTTCTCGGTGAGACACTCGGCCCCCTTGCCGGGGTTCCGTTCACGGTCAAGGACCTGATCGCCACTGCCGGCGTGCGCACCACTGCCGGTTCTCGCACTCTGGCGGACAACGTCCCGGCCGTCGACGCCCCGGCCGTCGCGGCATTCAAGGCTGCCGGTGCGATTCTGATCGGCAAGACCAACACCCCGGAATTCGGCGCGTGCGGCCTGACTCGAAACGAACTGTTCGGAACCACGGCCAGTCCGGTGCGACCGGACGGCGTCGTCCGGTCCCCCGGCGGATCGAGTGGCGGCGAGTCCGCGTCGGTTGCTGCCGGAATGAGCGTGCTCGGACTCGGTACGGATTTTGGTGGCTCGGTGCGTTGGCCCGCCCACTGCACCGGCCTCACTTCGGTTCGCCCGACGCTCGGACGTGTCGATCCGGAAGGTCAGTATCCAGGCGTGCTTTCGGATGGACGGGTACTCGCCAACCCTGCGACGATGCACGGCACGATCCAGACCATCGGCCCACTGGCCCGCAACCTCGGTGATGCGGCGCTTGCGTTGCGCGTCCTGTCGAAGCCGCATTTCTCGTGGACCGAGCCTGATTCGGTCGACGTCGACGACCTCGACATCCGCTGGGCCACCGGCGAGGGAACGATTCCCGTCGACGAAGAAATCCGGTCAGCGGTTCGGACGGTGGCGATCAGCCTGGACGCGAGCGAGTGCGACGGTCTGGCTCTGCCGCGGGCCAACGCGCTTTTCGGTGCGTTGCGATCGGTCGAGACCCACGCGGACATCTACTCTCTCGCAGCAGGTTCAGCGCACGCTTTCGACGCGGACATCACCGCCATGCTTGCGGCAGGCCGTGATCGCAGTTCCGCCGAGGTGGAAGCGCTGTGGGCGGATCGCGCGGTGTTGATCAGCGAATTCCTCGGCGAGATGGGAGACGCACTGATCCTGCCGGTTGCGTCGGTGCTCGCTCCGCCGCTCGGTGTGGAGAGCTTCGAGGTGGACGGTCGCAAACTCACATGGATGGATGCGCTCGCGAGTTGCCGGGCGATCAGTGTGCTCGGTCTTCCGTCGGTCGTGGTTCCGGTAGGACTCTCCCGCAACGGTTTACCGATCGGGGTGCAGGTGGTGGCGAGACCGTTCCGCGAGCACGTTGCGCTGTCCGTGGCGGCGCGAATCACGTCGAAGGCGCAAGCTCTAGTCTGACTTCCATTTTTCGGTTTCGGCTGCGAAACGTGTTGCGTACGAGTCGGCAAGGTCGTGAAGAGTGGTGACGCAATCGCCGTAGTACGTCGGTGCATGCATGGTCGCCAGAATCCGCGGCTCGAGGTCGGCCAGGGCACGGATCGTGGGTTCGAGATCCGGGGTGAGGCAGGTGGCGTGGCCCAAGTCCTCGGCTTCCAAAGCGGGGCCGACGATTTCGTGCTCGGTGGTCGCGGGGTGGTGCCCGAACGCGGTGAACAGATCTCCGCAGAACAGCGTCGACGTCGTCTCCTCGAACATCAGGCCCGCGTCCCAACCGTGTGGGACGTGTGGGGTGTCGATGTGCCGGACTCGGCGGCTGCCGGTTTCGAGTACGTCGCCGTCCTGCAAGGGAAGTGGCGCCCGATCGGCCAGATCGTTGACCTGGACGAAGCACCCCATCGCACCGTGTGCAACTTGCGCTTCGGGGGCCGCCGCAAGCCAGGAGTTCATGGACCCGCATTCGTCGGCCTCGACGTGACCGAACGTGATCCATTTCAGACGGTCGATGTCGATCAGCGTGGAGAGTGCGTCGGAAGCCGAGGTGAACAACGCTCGCTGCCCGGTGTGGAAGAGCAAGGGTTCCTCGCCGTCGACGAGAAACTGGTTCATCGTGAGGTTCGCTTCGTCCACGAAGGTCGACAGTCGGTAGATGTCCGGCGCGATTTCGGTGATCGTGGTGGTCATCGCTGTGCTCCGATCAGGGCTGTTGTACATGTCGAGCTGTCTTCTCCAGCCTTCTCGCCGCCCCGCGCCTGCACAAGGTTCTGGACGTGCTTACGGCTCTGCAATAGTGGAGGACGTGTTCGTACTGCTGCTGACAGGCCCGCCGGGCGCGGGGAAGAGTTCCGTGCTGACCGCGCTTCACGATCGACTCGGCGAGGCCGGGGTGAGCAACGCGATGATCGAGGTGGACGAACTCGAGCGGTGCTATCCGCCGCTGGGGACCGAACGGGCAATCGCACACGTCGGGATGCTGTGTGCGTCGTACCGGGAAGCGGGGTACGAACTCCTGTTCCTCACGGCTACCGTCGAAGACGACGACTACGGGCGCGCCCTGCTGGCCGCGACCGGCGCCGAGGGGCACCTGCTGGCGCGCCTCGAGGCCGATCCGGATACGTTGCGTACCAGAATCATCGAACGTGAACCGGCCGGCTGGGCCGGGTTGGACGAGTTGGTGGAGGCGTCACAACTGCTGGCCGGTTCGATGCCGACGCTCAGTGGAGTCGACGTGGTTCTGAGCACCGAAGGCCGCGATCCCGAAAGTGTTGCCGACGATCTGGAAGCGGCTCTGCGAGAACACAGTCCGTCGCTTCTAGCCGTCGGTGTTCAGAGCGGTGACCACTGAAGCGAACATCGTCGACTTGATTGCCCCCAGTGTGCCCGCATTCTTCGGGCCGATCGGTGCAACCATTTCGATGGCCTTGGCGGTCAAAGCGTCGACGGATGCGGTGAAGTCCACCAAACCGGCTGCGAATGCGTCACTTCCGCCGTATCGCCGCCCCGTGGTCATGGCGACGATTGCCGACGCCGGGCTGAGTTTGGCCTGGATGAGAGCTGCCATTCCTTCGGTGAAGGGGATGTTGATGTCCACCTCCGGGAAGCAGTAGTAGCCGCGATCATCGCGCATGACGCGGTAATCGTGCGCGATGCCGAGCATGGCGCCGGCTCCGAAGGCGTGGCCGTTGATCGCCGCGACGGTGGGCATCGGGAACGTCAGCATCCGGGCGAACAGCGACTGCACCTGCTGCACATACCACTTCGCCTTGTCGCCGTTCGCGCCCAGCCAGTCGAGGTCGAGTCCGTTGGAGTAGAACTTGCCCGTCGCCGTGGTGACCAGGGCATGTGCGCTTTCGCTCAAAGCCTGGTCGAGTAGCTTGTCGACGGAATCGAGCCACTCCGGCGAGAATCGATTCTCGTCCTCGCCGAGATCGAGAACGGCGATCTTGTCTTCGAAGCGCAGAGTTGCGGTCATGATTGGCCTTTCCTGTTGCGTGGCTTGGGCAGTGGTGGGTCGAGATGCAGAACCGCTCGAACGGCGGCATCCAACCGCGCGCGTGCTGCGGCGTCGGGGACTCGCCAACCGTCGGCGCGTTTGGCGGGATGAATGAGTAATCCGGTAGGCAGGCCGACAACACAGGCCTCGATTGCCTCGACGGCTCTGCCGTCCTTGCGGCCCCAGAGCGCGGTCGACAACCGGATGAACAACTCGACCAGAGACCGGTCGAGTTGTGTGAGTTGCTCGGCGATGTCGGCAGGGACGTCGGTGCCGAGCAGTTCGTCGCGCTGGATCGTCAACAGCAGCAACGCGGATTGTGGGTAGTCGAGCGCGAAGACGGCCGGAACTTCGGCGGCTGCGACGACGGCGGAAACCGCCGAAGTCGGCGACGGGTCCGCGAGAGCGTCGTCCACTCTCGATTGTTGAAGCGCGAGAAATCGTCGCGCAGCACGCAGCCACGCGCTACCGACCAGTCCACTGCGAGAGCCGAATGCGTGATAGATCGCCCCGTTGGATACACCGGTGGCGTCGGAGACTGCCCGGACCGTGACAGCGCTCGGTCCGGCAGTGGCGGCAAGTTTTTCGGCAGCGTCGAGCAGGGTGTCGAGGTCGTGGACGCGTGGCCGAGGCATGAACGCACAGTAACAGAGCGTCTGCTCTGTTACTAGTGTGCGGTCAGATCACCGAATTTGCGCGAAGATCCTCGATCTCCTCCGGGCGCAGGCCGAAGTCGGTGAGTACGTCGTCGGCGTCACCGCCGAGAGTCATGGGTGGCGCATTCCTGACGGGAAGGGTCTTGCCGTCCACCCAGAACGGTCCGCGGACAACGGGAATCGACGTTCCGTCGGCGCTCTGGGTCTGCTCGACCATCTGCAATGCCTCGACCTGCGGGTCGGAGAACACCTGATCGATCGAATGGATGGGGCCGCAGGGGATTCCGGCACCGCGGATCTCGGAGATCCATTGCGCCGCGCCCTTCGTGGTCAGTAGGTCCTCGAGTTCTTTGGTCAGTTGGTCTCGGTGCGCCAAACGTTCTTTACCCGTGGCATATTCGGTACGGAAGGCGAGCTCGGGGTCGCCGAGTACCGAGCACAGTGCGATCCAGTGCTTGTCCGAGCCGGTGGCAATGTTGATCGGGAAGTCGGCAGTGTCGAAAGCGCCGTACGGCGTGATCGTCGGGTGCGTATTGCCGTTCGGCGTCGAAACCCGCCCGGTGCTCAGGTAGTCCTGCGCCTGGAAGGTCATGATCGAGATCGCGGATTCCAGCAACGAGGTCTGCACGCGGTGCCCACGACCATCGCGACCGCGAGAGGCAAGCGCCGCCGTGATGCCCAGCGCTGCGTAGATGCCCGAGACCGTGTCGATGATGGGGATACCGACCCGCATCGGGGTCTGTTCCCCGGCACCGGTGACCGACATCAGCCCGGACATGCCCTGGGCCACCTGATCGAGTCCGGGCGCGAACTGGTCAGGGCCCACCGGGCCGAAACCACTGATGCTCATCACGACGAGCCCTGGATTCTCCTGCTCGAGCGAGTCGGGATCGAGCCCCATGTCGGCCAGTACTCCCGGACGGAAGTTCTCGACCAGCACATCTGCGTCGAGGGCCAGGCTGCGAAGCAGTTTCCGCCCGCGGTCACTGCGCATGTCGATGGCGATCGACCGTTTGCCGCGGTTCACGGAAGCGAAGTAGAGGCTTCGATCGCCGTCGAACGGCGGCCACTGACGCGAACTGTCGCCGGAGCCACGGGTTTCGACCTTGACCACGTCGGCGCCGAAATCCGAGAGCAGCGACGTGCACAGAGGCCCCGCGAGAGCACGGGTGAGGTCGAGAACTTTGATACCGCTGAGCAATTGGTCCATGGGAGAAACCTCGGTTCTGTGGTGTGCAACGTCGCCCACTCGATCCGTCGCACCATCTGCGTGAATTGCCGCTGCAGTGATCGTCGGAGAGGGGAAGAATGAAGGTCAGGCCTGCTTTCGGCTGGGCTCGGTGACAACACTGGTCGAGAGCGCAAGGTGATGCGACGGCGACATTGCACAACTGCAGGGCCCGGATTTAGGCGCATTGTGTGACAGGCAGGATTGCGGTGGGCCGATACCGTGAACTCTCTACGGACGGCGATGCAAGCGGGAGGCGAGGCGATGCGCGACATTTCCACTCAGCTGGCGCAGTGGCACGCCCGCGGCGAGGATTTTGCACTGGCGACGGTTGTCCGTACCTGGCGATCCTCACCGCGCATGCCCGGTGCTTCGATGGCCGTCTCACGCTCCGGCGAGGTGGTCGGCAGCGTCTCGGGCGGGTGCATCGAGAGTGCACTGTACGAGATCGCCCAGGAGGTTCTCGCCGACGGCACCAGTCGCGTCGAGGTCTTCAGTGTCTCCGACGACGACGCCATCGGGGTGGGGCTGACCTGCGGCGGAACCATCGAAGTGTTTGTCCAGGCTGTCGGAGCCGATTTCGCCGAGTTCGGTCAGGTCTGTGAACGGATCGAGGCCGATACGCCCGTCGTCGTGGTCACCGAAGTGCGTCCGGGAGCGCCGGCGCGGCACCTCGTCGTCGAGCACGGCCGACGCAGCGGGGATCTGGATGCCACGGAGGACGAGGTCTCCATCCTGCTGCGCACGATGGACACCGGTGAGTCCGTAGCCTTTGTCGCGCCGGCGGGAACCCTCATCGATTCGCAGCACGACCTGTTGGTCGAGATCTTCGCGCCACTACCGAGGATGTACGTGTTCGGGGCCATCGACTTCGCCGCCTCGATGTGTACGTTGGGCGCCTTTGCGGGTTACCGAGTGACCGTCGTGGACGCACGGCCGGTCTTCGCGACACGGGCGCGCTTTCCCGACGCCCACGATCTGGTCGTCATGTGGCCACACAAGTTCCTCGAAACCGCACCGATCGACAACAAAACCGTCCTGGCCGTGCTCACTCACGACGAGAAGTTCGACATCCCGTTGCTCGAGATCGCGCTGCGTTCGCCGGCTGCGTACGTCGGCGCGATGGGAAGTCGTGCGACGCATGAGCGTCGGGTGGCGCTGTTGAAGGAGCGAGGCGTCACCGACGTCGAGTTGGGGCGTCTGCACTCACCGATCGGGTTGGATCTCGGCGCGAGGACACCGGAGGAGACTGCAGTGTCGATCCTCGCCGAGATGACCAAGACCCTGCGCAATGCCTCCGGTTTGGAACTGCGGGATCTGCAGGGGCCGATCCACCCGCCACCTCAGGAGAATCCGACCGCCCTGCATCGAACGGCCTGAGTCGACTGCGCTGAATTCGGACATCTTGTGTTCGGTGGGGATAGGATCGTTTCTTTCGTGAACCATCTTCCGTGATCCGAATGAAATCGAGGTGCCTGCCAAGTGGCAAACCCGGCCGTACCGGCATCCGAGGTGAATGCTGTTCTCTCCGAACTTTTTCGAACCCAGCTCCTTCCTGGTGTTCGAAAGGTCGCCGGCGGCTGCGAAGACCCGACGGTAGCCCGGGTGGGATTCATGGCGGTTCCGGACATCGGACCGTGGCTGCGGCACGGACAGTTGCTGATCACCACGCCGGAAACCCTCGCCAGGGTCACCGAAACCTTCAAAGCATTTGTCGGACGGTTGTCGACGCGAGGTGTTGCGGCACTTGCCGTCCAATTCGGCGCAGACGGGGACACTCTCGCGCCGGAGCTGGTCGACGCGGCCGAAAGCGCCGGCTTCCCGCTCCTGGTTTTTCACGGTGCGTGTGATCACCCTGCGGCGAGAGACCGTGAGCAGACGGAGTCGGCCCAGATCGACGCCATGTTCGGGGCCGAGCGCTTGCGACGGCTGCTGGTCGACGTCGTGATGGGCGGCGGCGGCCTCCCGCAATTGACCGAAGTCATCGCACGGGAGATGAAGGGCGCCGCCCTGATCACCACCTCGGACGGACGCGAGATCTGCCGCGCCGGGGACGCCGCGGAGCGCAAGCATCTGTCTGCCTGTCCCGCCGTCGATTCCACCGGTCGTCTGCGGACCGACACCGTCGAGGGCGGATTGGGTCTGCACGAGTTCGACGGTCAATTCATCGCGGTGTCCGCGATTTCCGCCAATCACATCGACCACGGGCGTCTCGCGTTGTTCACCGGTGAGCGCGTCATGACGAGTTACGACCAGTACCTGGTCGAGCGGGCCGCGTCGGTGTGTGCGTTGGTCATCACCCGCGAACAAGCCGTGGCGTCGGTGGAAGAACGCCATCGCGCCAACTTCGTTCACGACCTGCTCCTCGGCCGGGCCGGGGACCACGATCACGTTGTCTCCCATGCCAAGACATTCGGTTGGGACTTCGACCGCCCGCTGGTGATCGTCTCGATCGAGCCTGACCCGATCGACGAACCGGCCTCTGCGGCGCCCGCTCGGCTGCCTGTTGTCGATCGCCAGGCGATGGCGTTCTCCGGGGCGATCGCCCACCGCGATCCCGGTGCGGCGGTGACCGCGCTGACGGGCGAGACGGTGATCGTGATGGGCGTCGGCACCGACACGATGGCATTGGTGCGGGACCTCGTCACGGTCGTTCGCGGTGAAGGTGGCGGCGGGAGAAGGCCGTTCAGTGTCGGGGTGTCCCGGCCGACAGCGGCGATCGACGCCGTCCCCGCGCTCTACAGTCAGGCGCGCACCGCACTGACCGTCGGACGCCGGATCTCCGGTCCGTGGACGGTGACTCAGTTCGACGATCTCGGTGTGTACAGACTGCTCAGTCTGGTCGAGGACGAAAACGAGCTGGAGACGTTCGCGCGGGAGACACTGCGGGAACTGACGGAGGAAACTGCCGAAGCGCAGGACATGCGCAAGACATTGGAAGTCTTGCTCGCGACCAACATCAACATCGCCGAGACAGCGCGCAAGCTCCACTTCCATTACAACACACTGCGTTACAGGGTCGTTAAGCTGGAGAAAATGCTTGGACCCTTCACGGCGCAACCCGAGCTCCGGCTGGATCTGTCTCTAGCACTGAAGATAACCGCGATGCGCGGCATCAATCACTAATATTGCCAATCCGAGTCCGTGGGTTCTGGCAGATTGTCATCACGTCGATACCCCTGCGCTGTAATAGCGTTTCACTCCAGTCACGGTGTTTTGTGAGCTGGAGCACACTCAGCGTTCGGACACCTTCCTCTGCACGAAAGGTCCCATCATGCCGATTTGGACGTTGCACGGAGATGGAAAGAACATCAGACCGGGTGAAGTGGTCGCTCCCGGCGAGCGGCTCAGCTGGGGAAGAACCATCGGGCTGGGCAGCCAGCACGTGGTGTCGATGTTCGGCGCGACGTTCGTCTTCCCGATCATCATGGGGCTCAATCCTCAACTTGCCGTGATGATGTCGGGCTTTTGTACGCTCTTCTTCCTGCTGGTGGTCAAGGGACGCATTCCTAGCTACCTCGGTACGTCGGCGGCCTTTGTCGGCGGTATCGCCGCCATTCGTGCCCAAGGCGGAACGTCCGCAGAGGTGACCGGCGCGATCCTGGTGTCCGGACTGGTCCTGGCAGCCATCGGTATCGCGATCCACTTCCTCGGTGGCCGGGTCGTATTCAAGGTTCTTCCCCCGGTGGTGACCGGCGCAGTGGTGATGCTGATCGGATTCAACCTGGCACCCGTCGTCGCGGGGCTGTACTGGCCACAGGACCAGTGGGTGGCTCTGATCGTCATGGTGGCCCTGATCGTCATGAGTATCGCGCTACGAGGCTTCATGGCGCGCATCGCCATCTTCCTGGCGCTGATCTTCGGCTACGTCCTCTCCTGGATCCTCGACCGGGTCTCGGGGACGATCACCTCCTACGACGCAGGCACCGGTCAGATCACCGAGCACTTCCGCGTCAACTGGGATTCGGTGCAGTCGGCGTCGTGGTTCGGCCTTCCCCCGTTCTCGGACGAGGCCAACGGAATCGTCGGCATCCACGCTCCGTCGTTCAGCCTCACGTTCATCATCCTGGTCCTTCCGGGTGTCATCGCGTTGATCGCGGAGAACGCGGGCCACGTCAAGGCCGTGGCCGAGATGACCGGGGACGACCTCGACCCGTACATGGGACGTGCGCTCGCCGGTGACGGTTTCGCCACCGCTATCGCCAGCAGCGTCGGCGGTTCGCCCACCACGACGTACGCCGAGAACATCGGTGTCATGGCAGCGACCCGTGTGTACTCCACCGCCGCCTACGCGGTTGCCGGCATCGTCGCCATGATGCTCGGCTTCTCCCCCAAGTTCGGTGCCGTCATCTCGGCGACGCCCGGCGGTGTTCTCGGCGGAATCACCGTGGTGCTCTACGGCATGATCGGTCTGCTCGGCGCGAAGATCTGGAAGGAGAACGACGTCGACTTCGGCAATCCGCTCAACCTCATGCCGATCGCGGCCGGCCTCATCATCGGTATCGGCGACACGGCTCTGAAGTTCAGTGACACGTTCTCGCTCAGCGGGATCGCGCTCGGCACCATCGTCGTGATCGGGATGTACCACCTGTGCCAGTTCATCGGTTCGAAGAACCCGGAACTGAATGCGAAGAATCCGGAACCGAACAAGCCGGATTCGAAGACTCCCGGCGGCGATCGGGAGGAACCCGCCAAGCAACTCACGTGACGCTTGGCTGAGTGTGCTCGATCGACGAAGGCCGGACATCCTCCGCGGAGGATGTCCGGCCTTCGTCGATCGCGTGCCCCCCCCCCCTTTCCGGTGTTCTGGGTACTGATCGATCAGACGGAGGTACTGGCTTCGACCAGGCCGATACGGTCGATGCGTTCGGTGCGGGTGTTGAGCCGTTCAGTCGCATCGGTAGTACTGAGCACGCTCAGCTCGTAGTGCAGTACCGCTCCGACGCGAGTGCAGAAGGCGGCGGATTCGTCCGCGGCATCGGGAAATTCGGGGATGACCCGATCGACGATGCCGCCCGCGAGCAGATCGAAGGACCTGATCCCTTGACTGGCTGCCATGTCCGGCGCGTGCGTGACGTCGTGGAACATGATCGCGCTCGCACCTTCGGGAGGTAAGGGCGAGAGCCAACCGTGGCGGGCCGCCAGCACTCGATCGGCCGGAATCAGTGCCAGGGCGCCGCCGCCCGTGCCCTGCCCGAGCAGGAGGGAAATGGTGGGGACCTCGAGTGAAATCATGTCGGCTATGCACCGAGCGATCTCGCCCGCCAGTCCACCTTCTTCGGCCTCCTTCGACAGTGCCGCGCCCGCTGTGTCGATGATCGTCACCAGCGGCAGGTCGAGTTCTGCGGCCAGCCGCATACCTCGCCGAGCCTCCCGCAGAGCGCCGGGGCCGAGTGGGGAGTGAGCAGTCTGTCCGCGCCGGTCCTGTCCGAGAAGGACGCAGGGCATGTCGCCGAAGCGAACGAGCGCGAGCATGATGCCGGGATCGTTCTCGCCTTGGCCGGTTCCGTTGAGCGGGAGCATGTCCGAGGCGGAATTGAGCAACACTTCCCGTATCCCCGGTCGGTCTTCGCGCCGGGATGCGACGACGGATTCCCACGCCGACGTATCGGGTGGGCAATCGTACGAGCACGGGTCACTGGGCAATAAGTACCCACGATGCGCCCCGGTGATGATGCGCAATGCGCGTTCGACGATTTCGGCGAGCTGGTCTGGCGGCCTCACTGCATCGATGAGTCCGTGCTCGTGAAGGTTCTCCGCTGTCTGGACACCGGCGGGGAAAGGTGAGTTGTACAAGGCCTCGAACACTCGAGGGCCGAGGAATCCGACGAGGGCCCCCGGTTCCGCGATCGTCACGTGACCGAGTGATCCCCAGGACGCGAATACGCCTCCGGTGGTGGGGTTTCGGAGATAGACGATGTAGGGCAGGTGCGCTTCTTTGTGCTTGATGAGCGCCGCGGTGATCTTGACCATCTGCAAAAACGCCGTCGTCCCCTCCTGCATACGCGTTCCCCCGGACGTGGGAAGCGCAAGAAGGGGCAGCTGCTCTTGAGTGGCTCGACGGATGGCGACGACGAGGCGTTCTCCCGCCGCCACGCCGATCGAACCACCGAGAAAACCGAACTCGCAGACGATGATTGCCACACGGCGGCCTCGGACGGAGGCGCTTCCGGTCAGGACGGACTCGTCGAGCCCGGTCTTCTCCTGGGCCCGCAGAAGTGCTTCGGCGTAGTCGGAGTCGGTCGCGACGGGAATCGGAGGGGTATCCCACGACTCCCAGGTGCCGGCATCGATTACCAGGTCGAGCAAGTCGCGAGCCGTCAGGCGGTTCATCGGGTGAATCCTTGTAGCCATGACATGATTTCGTCAGTGTCTTCACCGAGAACCGGAGGTGCAGTGTGGCGGGTCTCCGTCACCTCGGTTCCGTCCGGATCGAAAAATCGTAGCGGTGGACCGGGCAGTGTGATGTTTCCGAGCGTGCTGTGGTCGACGTCGACGAGCAATCCCTGTGATCGGGTCTGCTCCCATTCGTACACTTCGGAGATCGTCCGAACCCGTCCTGCCGGTACTCCGATGCGGTCGAGTTCGGTCAGAAGCTCGTCACGCGAGTACGGCTTGAAGGTACGTTCGATCAATTCGACGACCTGGAAATGATTTTCGACGCGTTCGGCGTTTGTTGCCATACCCGGGGCGTCAGGGTCGAGGTCGAATCCTTCGCAGAATCTTCTCCACAGGCTTTCGCTGCCGACCGAGATCTGCACTGCGCCATCGCCGGTACGAAAGAGCCCGTACGGTGCGATGGAGGGATGGTGGTTGCCCTGCGCTGTGCCTACCTCACCGGCGACGGTCCACTTCGTTCCTTGAAACGCGTGAACACCGACCACGCTGGCCAAGAGCGACGTTCGGACAACGCGGCCTTTCCCCGTCTGTTCGCGTTCCTTCAAAGCCGCGACGACACCGAACGCCCCGTACATTCCGGCGAGAAGATCGGCGATCGGAACTCCGACTCGTTGAACGTCGTCCGGACTCGAGCCGGTCAGCGACATGAGTCCGGCTTCCCCCTGGGCGATCTGGTCGTAGCCGGCGCGACCGCCTTCCGGGCCGTCGTGGCCGAAACCGCTGATGGACAGAACGATCAGTCGAGGATTG
This sequence comes from Rhodococcus sp. MPR-R1B, assembly GCF_058793255.1. NCBI lineage: Bacteria > Bacillati > Actinomycetota > Actinomycetes > Mycobacteriales > Nocardiaceae > Rhodococcus > Rhodococcus sp. MPR-R1B. Next base: position 6,236 of record NZ_JBXAFO010000027.1, on the reverse strand, counting down.
AGTTCGGCCAGCCGCTCGGTCGAGAATCCGAGTCGATCGAGAACTCCGGTGCGGAAGTTCTCCATGAGAACATCGGCGCGGCAGACGAGATCTTCGAGGGTCGCGCGCCCACTGTCGGATTTCAGATCGAGCGTGATCGACTTCTTGTTCCGGTTCGTGGACAGAAAATACGTCGATTCCCGTTGTGTGTTCGGTGGTTCCAACGTGGGCTCCACAAAAGGCGGCCCCCACCCACGGGTGTCGTCGCCGCCGTGAGGTGATTCGACCTTGATCACGTCGGCACCCAGATCGCCGAGCATCATTGCCGCGTGAGGACCCGCGAGTGCGCGCGTGAGGTCGACGACTATCACGTCGTGTAACGGACCACTACGAGCACTTGTGTTGTGAGGCTTCGAAGTCGAGTTCATGTCGCACCGCCGTGTTCTGGTGTAATTGGCTGAGCCAGTTGGTGGTTGAGGCCTCCGTAGTTCGGTCGACTCCGGTCCGCTGGACCGAGAAACCGGCCAGGGCCACTGAAGGAGGTATGTGCGGCCCGTCTTTCGAACCGTAAGCGGGCACCGGTGAACGGCACATGGGTAACCTTGCCGACGACGGGTGTCAGTGGTGGGTAAGAAGTGACGAACGCTCACCGGGCGGCGCGATTGCGGTTGTATCGAACCGTTATCGGGACGTTCTGTCAGCTCATATCGTGCGAAGTCATGACATTTCGTGCATCTTCATGACCTGCAGGGCGAGTGAGACGTTCAATCGAAGGACGGGGTCGTCGGTGAACGATCCGACGACGCTCTCCAGCTTTCCGATTCTGTAACGCAAAGTGTTGTAGTGCATGTGCAGCGCCCGGGAGGCCTCGGCGACATTGCAATTGCAGTCGAGCAGGGTCTGGAGTGTCAGACGCAGGTCAGCGGCTTCGGCGTTGTCCGCCGACAAGGACTTCAGAACGTCATCGGTGAACGAACGCAGTTCGCTCTTGTCCGTCTGGAGCGAGAGGAGTCGGTGTACACCGAGTTCGTCGAAGTGTGCGATCTGCCCCGGCCCGTTGATACGTCGGCCGACGACCACGGCTGTACAGGCTTGGTCGTAGGCCGCGGGTAGATCGGCCAGGGAGTAGATCACCCGGCTCACTCCCGTGCTGAAGGATCGGCGGCCGCTGGTGCGATCGCCGGCAACCTTGCGCACCAACCCTTCGATGTCCCGAACCGCACGGTCGGTGCTGGTCGGGAAAAGCGTGACCACCTCGTGTCGAAACCCGACGGACGGCGCTGTCCGCTCGTGTGTTCGTACCACTTGTTGCCAGCCGTCGCTGAGTCGATCTTGGTCCGTGCGAGTGGAATTCGCGTGCTGGGATTCCGGGTGATCGACGTCGAGTTCTGCAACCACAACGGTAAGTGGACGAGTGACATCCCACCCCAACTGGGTGAAGTGCGCGCTCACTTCCGCCGGCGAGCCGGCTTCGCCTATCAGTGCGTCGCGGAGGAAGTCGCCGCGGAACTTGGATTCCACTGCCGCAACTGCCAGCTGTTTGGTGACGGCCAGCGCGGCAACGGTGGCCGCTCGCTCCAGCGCTTGAACGACAACTGCGCCGAGTTCGTGGGTGCCGGCGTACGCCACCATTCGGCCGTGGTCGGTGCCGCCGGCCACCACCCGGGTGAGCGCCAACTGACCAGGAAATCCTTTGGGCGCGTTCTGTAAACCGACAGCGACCCGTTCGGTCAGGAACCGACCGGTGCTTTCGAACAACGGAAGCGCGTTCAGCGCGGCTGAATCTCCGGCCTCCGTCAACACTCTTCCGTCCGGCGAGCAGATGAGAACGCTGACGTCGAAAAGCGCGGCGAATTCTGCGGCAATCTGAGGTAGATCGCCACCTTCCAAGACGATCGACGTCAACGAGCGGTGAAGTCGATCGGCAATGTCGAGTGCCGCGGACTGCTTCGCCACCAACTTGGTGAAGACCTCCGAGATCACCTCGTCGAATCCCGCGGTGACGGGAAGAACCAACAGCGGAAGCCCTCGCTGCTCTGCCATGTGCAGCATCGCCTCGGGCAGCTCGTCGAGATAACGGCCCGTTTTCACGGCAAGTGCCGCGACTCCTCGACGTGCAAGACCGTCGACGAGGTCACTGAGATCTGTGTCGTCGAGAAGCTCGCCGGTTCGCCCGTAGCGCAGCGGGAACCCGGTTGTCACCAACAACTCGTTCGGCTTCACCCAAGCGAGGATGTCCGGTACTTCCATCACGTTCACCGATTGAACGAGGTGGCGCAAGCCCCCGTGCCCGGCAAGGACTTCGGCTCCACGCAGACTGGGCAGCTCGAGGACATCCCGAACTGTGAGTCTGTAGTCGCCACCTTCTGGCAAATGTTGAAGCTCTTCGCTCGAATATTTGGCAGATCTATCCATGTCGCGAGACTACGCTCGATCACGCGACGAACATTGTCAACAGTTGACGAAAATAGCCTCTCGGAATGAGCGGTTCTCCGTATGTCTGCCAACTACCGCGGCCCGAATTGGCGATCGCCCGCGTCTCCGAGTCCAGGTATCAGGAAAGCATTTTCGTTCAGGCCGTCGTCGATGCTCGCTGTGAGGAGCCGGACCGGATGTCCGGAGTTCTTCAGTGCTTCGATCCCTTCCGGAGCCACGACGACACATATTGCAGTCACATCGGTGGCTCCGCGTGCAATGAGCAGATCGATTGTGCGGACGATGGATCCACCGGTCGCCAACATCGGATCGAGGACGTAGACGGGGGTGCTCGACAGATCAGCTGGCAGGGACTCCAGATACGGAACCGGCTGGTGTGTCTTCTCGTCTCGTGCCATTCCCACGAAACCGACGCCTGCCTGCGGAATAAGGGCACTCGCCTGTTCGACCATGCCGAGGCCCGCTCGCAAGACCGGGACCAGGAGCGGTGGATTCGCCAGCCGCACCCCCAGCGTCGGAGCAACTGGCGTCTCGATGTCGAACTGTTCCAGTTCTGCGCCGCGCATGGCCTCGTAGACCAACATATGGGTCAGTCTGCGCAAGGCGGACCGGAACGTTGCGTTGTCGCTGCGAGCGTCGCGCATGGTCGTGAGCAGCGATGCCGCCAGCGGATGGTCGACAACAGTGGTGTCCATGGTCGAATCGTAAGTGAGAACCGATGTGGCGGCGCACAACCGGTGAATCGGAGTCGAAATAACCAATCGCGGTTTTCGTTTGGGCAAGTATTGACGATGCCGATGGGTTCGAGTCGTCATAGCGTGGTCGACACGGCAGTTCCGAACCGCTCGGCTGGACTGAGCGCCCGGAGCTGTCAAGGCCCAATTTTGCCTCCACGATTCCCTATACAAGGAGATGCCAATGCCCGAAGCAATCGAGGTCCGTAAGGTTCCGCTACACAGCGTCTCCGACGCCAGTGAGCTCGCCAAGCTGATCGACGACGGTGTCCTCGAGGCCGACCGCGTCATTGCAGTCATCGGCAAAACCGAGGGTAACGGCGGCGTCAACGACTACACACGCATCATCGCGGACCGAGCGTTCCGAGAGGTTCTCTCCGCCAAGGGTAATCGCAGTCCCGAAGAAGTGGCGGAGGTGCCGATCGTCTGGTCCGGCGGCACGGACGGCGTGATCAGCCCGCACGCGACGATCTTCGCGACCGTGCCGGCAGACAAGGTCACCAAGACCGACGAGCCGCGACTGACCGTGGGTGTCGCCATGAGTGAGCAACTGCTGCCCGAGGACATCGGCCGTACGGCCATGATCACCAAAGTTGCTGCGGCAGTGAAAGACGCGATGGTCAATGCCGGCATCACCGATCCCGCCGACGTGCACTACGTACAGACCAAGACTCCGTTGCTGACAATTCACACCATCCGTGACGCCAAGAGCCGCGGCAAGACTGTGTGGACCGAACAGACTCATGAGTCGATGGACCTGTCCAACGGCGGAACGGCTCTGGGGATCGCGGTTGCGCTCGGCGAAATCGACATGCCGACCGACGAGGATGTCATGCACAGCCGCGAACTCTTCTCCTCTGTCGCATCCTGCTCGTCCGGCGTCGAGTTGGACCGCGCGCAGATCGTCGTCGTCGGTAACGCACGTGGCGTCGGCGGACGCTACCGGATCGGCCACAGCGTGATGAAGGATCCGCTCGACCAGGACGGCATCTGGGCGGCGATCCGTGACGCCGGACTCGAACTTCCGGAGCGGCCGCACCCGAGCGACCTGGACGGTCAACTCGTCAACGTGTTCTTGAAGTGCGAGGCCAGTCAGGACGGAACGGTCCGTGGCCGTCGTAATGCGATGCTCGACGACTCCGACGTGCACTGGCACCGCCAGATCAAGTCGTGTGTCGGCGGAGTCACGGCAGCTGTCACCGGCGATCCGGCAGTGTTCGTCTCGGTATCGGCAGCGCACCAGGGTCCCGAGGGCGGCGGCCCAGTCGCTGCCATCGTCGATCTCGGTCAGTAGTAGGCAAGAACCTCGCTGGAAACCTCGACAGTCGCGCCGCCACCGGCAATTCGTCCTCGAATCAGTTGCCGGTGGCGGCGAGTCCGCCGCGGCGTACCCCACTTCACTGCTTGAAAGGATTCACGATGGTTCATGCTGCTGACCCTGTCGACGAGAGCGTTTCCGGTGCGCCCGAGAATCGCGAACTCGTCATGGCCGATGCGGTCACGCTCAGTGGTCTGATACGCAGGCGTGAAGTGTCGTGTGTCGAGGTGATGGACAGCTTCCTCGATCAGATCGAATTACATAACCCGGCGGTGAACGCGATCGTCGCATTGCGGGATCGGGAAGCGTTGACGGCGGAGGCGCGCGAGCGTGATTCGCAGTTGGCGAGTGGGGAGTATCTCGGTTGGATGCACGGGTTTCCGCATGCGGTGAAGGATCTTTCGGCAGCCAAGGGTCTGCCGTTCACGTCCGGGTCGCCGATGTTCGCGGATCGAATCGCCGAAGATGACGAACTGTTCGTCAAGCGGATCAGGTCTGCCGGTGCCATTGTGATCGGCAAGACGAACACACCGGAGTTCGGACTCGGATCCCAGACGTACAACCCGGTGTGGGGTACGACGGTGTCGCCGTACGACAATTCGCGCACTGCCGGCGGTAGCAGCGGTGGCGCCGCAGCGTCGTTGGCGCTCCGCATGTTGCCGGTGGCTGATGGAAGCGATTACATGGGTTCGCTCCGAAACCCGTCGGCATTCAACAACGTTGTTGGGTTTCGACCATCCTGGGGTCGGATACCGGAGACGGGATTCATCGCTCAGGGCGCCGTTGTGGGCCCGATGGGCCGAACCGTCACCGACGTGGCTCACCTGCTTTCCACGATGGCGGGGCCGGATGCTCATGCACCGTTGGGGATTCGTGAGGATCCCGCGGTATTCACCGAAAGCCTCGCACGTGATCTGAAGGGCTCTCGGATCGCATGGGTCGGTGACTGGAACGGTTACCTGGCAACCGAACCTGGAGTTCTCGAGTTGTGCGAATCCTCGTTCGAGGTCTTCGAACAGTTGGGGTGCCGCGTCGAGGCGGCGCTTCCCGACTTCAAACCCGAGGACATCTGGCAACTGTTCTTGCGGTGGCGTTGGTGGGCACAGCTCGGCTTGATCGATCAGTACAACGATCCGAGCTTGCGCGAGTTGATGAAGCCCGAACTGTTGTGGGAACTCGAGCACGCGGTCACACTGTCGGCTCTCGACGTGACCAAGGCCGCGGAGGCCCGCAACGGCTGGCTGTCGGCCATTACCAAGATGTTCGAAACCTACGACTACATTCTTGCGCCCAGTGCCCAGGTGTTTCCTTTCGACAAGAACACTCACTGGCCCGAGACCGTCGACGGCCGATCGATGGACACGTATCACCGGTGGATGGAGACGGTTGTTCCCTGGACGATGGCCGGGGTTCCGGTTGCGGGGATGCCGGTCGGCTTCGACGATCGTTCGCTTCCCATGGGTATCCAGATCATCGGTCGGCACGGAGCCGACTTGGACGTACTCCAACTCGCCTACGCATTCGAGCAGGCAACCCAGTGGGTCGAGCGGGTTCTTCCGCCCGCACTCCGCGTGAACTGACCGATCTATTTCGAACGTATCCAGTTGGGAGAGAAAGACGATGGCTTCGGCATTGTGGCACGGGTTCGCGGACATGGGCGCTGTGGAGAAGAACGGCGCGTTTGTCGTCTCTCGCGGTGAGGGCGCGTACATCTGGGACCGCGAGGGCACTCGGTATCTGGATGCGACGGCGGGCCTGTGGTTCACCAA
>NZ_JBXAFO010000026.1:0-81496 GCF_058793255.1 Rhodococcus sp. MPR-R1B | reverse complement strand
GTTGTAGCCTTTCATGCCCTTGATCAGGGCGGGAAGGATTCTCATAACCAGCGGGTCACTTAATGGGGGTCATGCCAATGGCGCCAACGCAAAAGAGCTTCATAGCTGATAATTGCTGACGAGTTCAGATTGACCTGGGGTTGATACAACACCTCGAATTGATGGTCGTCGAGTGCCTCGCGAAGCTCGCGGACCATGCGTATTCCTTTTCGTCCTGAGTCGCCCGTGCCGCACGTGCGTGTCAGCGTGGATGCTGCAAGTGGGTACTGTGGTCGGATTCCAGGTTCAGATCCCGGGCGTGGTTTTGCAGGAACAACTCGCCCTGAATTTCCTTCGCCAGTCTCGACCGTACTTCACTATTCGAGAATTGCCAACGAATAGCTATTGCGGACGGCTTTGTCATATCGGACAATCGTAGTTTTGTTCCGACGAGGCACCGATTGATACGTCACTTACTTCGCCGGGAAAATCCACGGGGTCCGGGGGATCTTGCGAGAGTCGAATCGATCCGCCAATTGGGGTGGTGTGACAACCTCGCCGGGTTCGGCGAGACCGATGCTCGACGCGATCATCGTCAGAACCTGCTCGGCACTGCGTCCGGCCTCGAGTTGATCTGCCAGAGTCACTGCGCCGTCGCGCTTCGCGAGTCGCTTGCCTTCACTGTTCAAGGCAAGAGGAACGTGGGCGTACGACGGTGGTTCGATGTCGAGCAGCCGGGCAAGGTATGCCTGACGTGGAGCCGAGGTCAGGAGGTCGTCGCCGCGAACCACCTGGTCGATGTTCTGTGCACCGTCGTCGACGACAACGGCAAGGTTGTAAGCGGGCACCCCGTCTCCGCGGAGCAGGACGACGTCGTCGACTGGTCCCGTCACCTCGCCGAACAGTTCGTCATGGACGGTGCACGAGTCGATGCCGGCCCGTAGCCTCAGCGCGGGAGATCGGCCACTTGCCGATTTCTCGGCGCGTTCGGCCTCCGAAAGGTTCCGACACGTGCCGGGGTAGGCGCCGTCTGGAGCATGGGGCGCTGACGGTGCCTGCAGGATCTCCTTGCGTGTGCAGAAGCAGGGATAGGTCAGGTCACGCTCGCGCAATTGGTCGATAGCCTTGTGGTACAAGGGAAGACGGTGTGACTGCAATACGACTGGGCCGTCCCACGTGAGGCCGAGCCTGCGCAGATCGTCGAGTTGTCGTTCCATCGCGCCGGGGCGGACACGGTCGAGATCCTCTACCCGAATGAGGAAGTCGCGCCCGCTGGTGCGGGCGAAAAGCCAAGCCAAGAGGGCGGTTCGGAGGTTTCCCAGATGGAGATCGCCAGACGGGCTCGGCGCGAAGCGTCCTGCTCCTTCCACGTCAGCTGGCGAGCCCGACGGAGGCGAGCGGGTTCTCGGCGTCGTGCAGGGTGAGGCGGATCTGGGTTTCCAAAGCGTGATCGAGGTACTGCGGCGGATACATGGCGGGGCTTCCGAGTGCGTCGAGTGCCAATCCATTGACGGTTGAAAGCAGAAGTGCCGCTCTGGTTTCCGCTTCCGGAGTTCCGATGCCGATCAGAACTGTCGAGATGCCGGTGCGGATTGTGAACAGGGTTGTCCGGCGAATTTCGGAGAGTGACTCACTGGTTGCGGCGCGCACGGCAAACGCTGCGAGCACATGCGCCTCACGCGTGCGTTGCTCGTCGAGGGGCAGGAGTTGCGAGAGCGCCTGGAACAGGGCGGTATGCGGGTCTGCGTCGGCGGACGATTCGGCCAGTCGCGTCAACAATCGATCGACGAGTGTTCGCAGTGCGAATGCGAACATCTCGTCCTTGGTCGAGAAATGATGTTGCACTGCGCCGATCGAGACACCCGCCCGTTTTGCGACCTCGCGAACGCTGGCATTTTCCAGTCCGGATTCCGCGGCGACATCGAACAATGCCGCCGCAAGCAGGTCTGGACTCGTGGAGGATTTTCGGCGTTCCGGCATACCGCGACATTACATGCGTATGGAAGTAATGCCCACGTCAGGGGTGCTTTTTCACGCCTTCCGGCCGAGGAAGGCAAGGAGTTTCGTCGCTTTGTCAGCGTTGTCCGGAACCTGTATTTCCGGGCCGCACACACCGCTCATGCGGATCGACTCGCCCAGGCCCGCGGCGATCTCCGACACCCACTCCACGTCCGCGTCTCGCATCGTCGTATCGGTGCCGGTTGCGGCCGCGAGGTCCCAACCGTGGATGACCAGATCGAAACACAAGAACCCCTCGACCGTGGCCCCGAGGTTGGTCCTGCCGAAGTGTCCGTCGTATTCCAGGGTGGACTTTGCCGGATCGTCCAGAATTTCCTGCATCGAATTGCGGACGGCCGCCCAGGCTGCCGACGGGTCGTCGTCGACCGACGGACCGGGTGCCAATTCCAGGCCGACTACCTTGACCATGTCTCGTTCGCTGTCGAGTACGTGTCTCACCACGTCGCGGGCGGTCCAGCCCTCGCAGGGGGAATCGTCGTCCCAGCGGTCGGCGGGTACGGCATCGATCCGCGCCGTGAATCCGGCGGCCAGATCCCGATAACGCTGGGCGGGGGAGATCTCTGTTGAAGTCATGACAGCAATCCTTCTCCACCGCGGCGCGTCATGATTGATTATTTCGGACATTCACTCGATCTCCGGGGCCTCCGCCCAGATGTCCATCGGTACGACCCCGGCACTCTTGCCCTCGTCGTCGAGAAGTCGGCCCACCCTCTTCATCGATCGCAGCACCACTGACCTGTTCAGCACCACCAGGCCCGGTGCCTCTTGTGCGAGTTGTACTTCGGTAATGGGAGTTTCGCGAAGGGAGTGTGCGGCGATCGCGAGCAGTGTGTTGGCGCGTCCACCGGATATCCGCATGCACACCCGCGTTCCCGGCACTCGCTCCACCAGGGCACGAATCGTCGACCGGTCCGTGGGATCGACATATCCCCACACCCAGGTCACGAGGGGCCAGCCGGACAGTGGCAGAGACACGTCGCAGCGGAACACGATCTGGTTGCGCGACGTCAATTCGGCAAGTCGCCGCCTGACCGTACTTTCGCTGAGGCCGGTACCGACTGTGAGCTCTGCAATCGACGATCGACCGTCCTCACCCAGTTTCAATATCAATTGGCGGTCGACAGCGTCGAACGTCTTCCCGTGATGGCGCTGATCCGTCGGCGCGTATTTGTATCGCACAGGCCGGTCTGTCATCGTCGCTCGCTGCGCGGCATCGAGTACCTGCAATTTCCAGTCGTCTCCGATCGCGAAGACCTCGGTGACGAGGTGTGCACGCGAACTGACGATCCCGGGTACCGACGCGAGCGACCGAAGCAGGAAGCGCGACAGGAAAGCCATGTCTCTGACCTCGACGAGAAGTGTCAAGTCGCCTGGGCCGCTTGTGTGTTCGACGCTCAGTACGTGCGGCCAGCGGGCAAGTCGTTCTGCAATCGTCAACGCGTTCGAAGTCGTGCAGTCGACTTCGACAAAAGCCAGACACGACTCCGGACGGCCATGGCCGGTTGCCCTGGCAGAGACCCAGGCGGTGCCGGAATCCTGTAACCGCTGCCAGCGGCGAGCCACGGTAACCGGATCCACTTTGAGCGCGTCGCCAACCGTGCGCCACGACGCTCGCGGGTCGAGTTGCAGGCAATTGATCAGGGCGAGGTCGACGTCGTCCAGTACGGCGGAATCCTGCGTTTCTTCGATCATGGTGCAAGTATCGTGCATCTTCACTGTGTCTGGGATCACTTCATTCATGCTCGAAGGGCAGAACGCGGTGGCGAGTGCCCACCGCGTTCATGCTGTGAAAGGAGAAACCAGATGTCATCGACCACGTTGCCCGCTGTTCCGACAGAGAGAAGCCTCGAGTGGGTGCAACGCCTCATCGGAATCGATACGACGAGTGCCGTGAGCAATCGACCGTTGATCGATCTCATTGCGGCGGAACTACGTCGCCATGGGGTCGAGCCGGTACTTGTTGCCGATGACGAGGGAACGAAGCTCAACTTGTTGGCAACGTTCACTCCTCCTGACGGAAGTACTGCCGGCGGTGTGATGTTCTCCGGCCATACAGACGTAGTGCCGGTTGACGATCAAGACTGGAGTAGCGACCCTTTCACGCCCGACGTTCGCGACGGAAGCCTGTACGGACGTGGCACGTGCGACATGAAGTCGTTCATCGGGATCGTCGTCGCTGCGATCCCCGACATCGTTGCTCGGCCGCTGGCGAAGCCGATTCACTTTGCATTCTCCTACGACGAGGAAGTCGGCTGCATCGGTGCGGCCGGGTTGGTCGAGGAGGTTGTTTCCCGGAACCTGCGCCCTGATGTGTGCGTCGTCGGAGAGCCGTCGGAGATGCGGGTCATTCGCGCACACAAGTCGATGAACGTCATACGTGTTGATCTGCATGGTGTTTCGGCGCACTCGTCGCTTACTCCGCAAGGAGTCAACGCGATCGAATACGGCGCGGAGTTGATTCGATTCGTCAGAAGCGCGGCCGACGAGCTCCGTGCGTCCGGCCCGTACGACGACGCATTCGACGTGGCCTGGACGACGTGTTCGGTCAATCTCGTATCCGGCGGGATCGCAGTGAACACTGTCCCCGAGGATTGCTCCATCACTTTCGAGTTCAGGAGCATCAGCTCAGCTGGCGCCGCAGATTTGCTCGAACGCTTTGCCGCCGAGACGAATCGGATCGAGAACCTGATGCGGGAAGAAAACCTGTCAGCCTCCGTGACGATGCACGTGTCGGCCTCGGTCCCTCCCCTGGAGACGGATGCGAATGCTTCGGCGGCCGCACTGGTCGAACAATGGGGTGGTCGGGCATCGGACGAAAAGGTCGCGTACGCCACCGAGGCCGGGATGTTCGCGACTATCGGTATCCCCACTGTCGTGTGTGGGCCGGGAAGCATCACTCAGGCGCATGCACCTGACGAGTACGTGACACTTGACCAATTGGCACAGTGCGAGCAGTTCGTTCGGAACGTCATCGCTCACGCCCGCGCCTGACCCACCCTGACCCCCCTAAGGAAAACCATGTCCACGGCAACTACGCCAACCTCCGGAACAGTCACCCCGGAACGCCTGGCCGCTGCTCGCAAGGCGGTGATCAGCAGTTCGCTCGGCGCTGCGCTCGAATGGTTCGACGTCATCGTCTACGCATCATTCGCAGTGGTGATCGCCCATAATTTCTTTCCCGGCGGCGACAACACGCTCGGTTTGATACTGACGTTCGCGACGTTTGCGATCTCGTACGTCATCCGGCCGCTTGGCGGGATGGTTCTCGGAAGCTATGCCGACCGTCGCGGGCGCAAGAACGCCTTGACGTTGACGATGATGCTGATGATGATCGGCACGCTCATCATGGCCGTGGCGCCGACGACCTCGATGATCGGACCGTGGGCGGGCGTCGTCATCCTTGTTTCGCGTCTCATTCAAGGATTCTCCGCCGGCGGTGAATTCGGTACTGCTACAACCTTCCTCGTGGAGACTGCGCCACACAAGAAGGCGTTCTACTCTTCCTGGCAAGTCGCCAGCCAAGGTGCCTCGGTTTTCCTGGCATCGCTGTTCGGATACGTGCTCAACACTCACCTTTCGCATGAAGCGCTCTACTCGTGGGGCTGGCGCGTTCCGTTCTTCTTCGGCATCATCGTCGGGCCGGTCGGACTCTACATCCGTGCCAAGCTTGACGAAACGGACGATTTCAAGACGAGCGTTCCGGAAAAGGCTCCGCTGAAGACGACGCTGACCAGGCATCTCGGCCGGGTGCTGACCGGTGCCGCCGTAGTGGGCGTCGCGACTATCTCGATCTACCTCATCTTGTACATGCCGACGTTTGCCGTGAAGAACCTCGGAGTTTCCGCCTCTGCCGGTTATCTCGGCGGCATCGTCGCCGGACTGGTCACCTTGATCACCGTGCCGTTGATCGGGCATCTTGCAGACCGGGTCGGACCGGCGAGAGTTATGACCTGGGCCGCCGTTGCGGCAATCGTCTTGGCCTGGCCGCTCTTCAAATTGATGGTCGATCACCCGTCGACTCTGACGCTCGTCCTGGTTGTTTCGGTCCTGGGTGTCATCATGGCGTTTGCCTTCGGTCCCTTGCCTGCCTTGATGAGTTCGCTGTTCCCGGCAGAGATCCGGGCTACCGGCATGTCATTGTCGTACAACCTCGGAGTGACTTTGCTCGGCGGAATCGCGCCGTTGGTCTTGACCTGGTTGATCAGTACAACAGGCTCGCTCGACGCCCCGAGCTACTACTACATGACGGTCGCAGTGCTCTCCCTCGGCGGGCTGTGGTCTGCCAGGACGCTTTTCAGTCAGAAGTGACGGCGGGGGAGCGCGGTAGCGATCATGCGACCGCGTCTCCCTCCGCCAGCGCGACAACGGTATCCGACCCGTGCCAGTCGGGGGCTTGGGTGCGGAGTAGAGCCGCCGGGGTCAGCGACGAGATTCGGCGGCATTCACGGGTCAAGTGGGCCTGATCGCTGAATCCGCAGTGGGCGGCGGATTCAGCGAGTCCCAGTGCGGGTCGACTGCGAGCGAGCGCCATGAAGCGCTGGAGGCGCAGGATCGAGCGCAGCGTTGCCGGGCCGTATCCGAAGGCGTCGTTGCATCGACGTTGGAGTTGGCGCGAAGTCAGCGCCGCCGCGTCGGCGAGAGAGCTGACATTCCACGCATGTTCGGACAGGGCGGCGCGAACGTGGTTGATCACCGGATCGTGCCGGAAACTCGAACTTGCCCAACTCCGGACAGCGCTCTCGAGAATGGAGACTTGTTCGTGGTCTTCGGAATTTTCCAAGCGGTTCAACAGTATTCGTTCCGTGCGTGCGTCGGTTACATCGCTGAGGTCAGCGCGAGAATCCCGAAGCTCGGACGCCGAGGTTCGCAACATCGGCGATGCCGATCCAGGGCGGAATCGAACACCCACGGAGCGTGTTCCGGGCGGAAGAGTGAATGACCATGCAGCGGTTTCGGGGCCACAGACGCGTATGCCGACGCCGCGTATCCACAGCACGTCCATGCAAGCATCGGGCACGAGGAGGTGTTCTCCTTCTGCGCACGCCGTCCAGCCACACACCAGGATGTCGGTGAGATCCGGGGCGACCGATTGTGGTGTGTACCAACCCATGACAAGAGCTTATCGAGCGGCACCGACACGAAGGCGACTTCAGTCGACCGGGCCGAAGCGGTATCCGAATCCCCTGATGGTTTTGATGTACTTCGGTTTCGCGGGATCGGATTCGAGTTTGGACCGCAGGCTGAGAATGGTTGCGTCGACCACACGCGTTCTTTCGTGGTCGGAACCCCACACGTTTCGGATCAGGTGATCACGTGAGTACACGCGCCCAGGCTCGGTCGACAGCTCCAGGAGTACCCGCCATTCGGTCCGGCTGAGGACCAGCAGCTTTCCGCCCATCGTCGCCGTCATCGCACGTCGATCGAGGAGCAGGTCACCGTGACGTTGGTGTTTGCCGGGGGCGGGATGTGCGGTTTCACGAAGGATTGAGGTGACCCGAAGATCGAGCGCGTGAGAATCGATCGGGTTCAGCACAAAGTCCGAGACAGCGCGATGTGGTGCTTCGTCGATGTCCTCGTAGGTATCCACCAGCATCATGATCGGCATCGAACTGCGCAAGCGGATCTGCCGTGCGATCTCGTAGCCGTCGATGTCCGGCAGAAGGAGATCGATCACGGCGATATCGAAACTGTCGGTGTCCAGGTCATCGAGTAGGCGGCGCCCGGTGCGGACGAGCTGTATCTGGTGCCCGAAATGTATTAATTCGGTACCGAGTGTCTGGGCAAGCTCCGAACGGTCGGTAGCTGCAAGTATCAAGCTCACGTGAAATCCTCCCCCCGAAGGTGTTACTAGTCGTAACAGCTTGCATTCTGGCAGATCATCGACCGCGGGACCAGACATAGGGCGGCCGATCGGAAGTCGAGGGAACCGGGGGCGTTCGTCGCTAGACTTCTTTCATGGGCACTCTGTTCGCGTTGACGCTGCCAGGCTTGCTCGTGCTGCTGGTCCTGTTCGCTTTCGCCGAGACTCTCTGGAACCGGCTCACCGGCGGCCGGGCACTGCCGTGGACTCGGGGACGTACGACTCGTCCGGTCTCGGCCGCGGGCTTCGAAGAGGTTGCTGCCCTGTTTCAGGGGTCCAAGCATCATGAATTCGAACAGCGTCAGAGCGCATTGATGCATCGTGAGGACGGAACGGACGGTGACCCGCCGTGGGTGTCTGTCGATCCGGAAGCTAACAAGGTCGTTCTCCGTCGACGGAGTTGACAGTCGCCGACAGTCGACGGAGTTGACAGTCGCCGACAGACGACGGAGTTGACAGTCGGGTTCAGGCCCAGTGGCTGGGGCGGGTCAGTGAATCGGGAAGTGTGGTAGCCGAATCGCCGATCGCCCCGTTGATCTGGAACTGAGTGAGAAAGATACTGCCGCGGAGTTTTGTGCCGCGAATGTCGGTGCCGCGTAAGTCTGCACCGATCAGATCGGCTCGATCGAGTTCGCAGTCGCGGAGGTCTGCACCGATCAGGTAACTCCCGCGAAAGTTGGCCCCACGTAGATCGGAACCACGAAATTTGGCGCCGATGAGGTCTGCGCCGCGGTGGTCGAGTTTTCGACCCTTCTTGGTTGAGATCGGTGAGCGCACAAGGTTACTCGTCTGCAAGAGCAGTGTGTTGACTGCCGCTCGGTGTGCTGAGACGTCGACGGTTTGAATCTGCGAAGGTGTGCCGTTGGTCAGGCTTTCCGTCTCTGCGAGTGCAGCGTCGAGTTCCTTTCGTATCGAGTGGGTTTGCTTCAGCGAGCGGGCTTCGGCGAGATACCAGAGGAGTTCGTGCAACTGGCGTACGACAGGGAAGGTTTCGAACATGTCCGACGCGGTCTCCGGGGCATCACGCCAGCTGATGCCGTCGTAGGTCTGCTGTGAAACCTTCTGTCCCGCACCGAAACAGTCGTAGACGGTGCAACCGGTGAAGCCCTTCTTTCGCAATCCGGTGTGAATGCCGCAACGGAAATCCTGCTGCAGGTTCTTGCAGGGGGCGCCGGCATTCTTGTTGGTCGCGAAGTCGGAGGACTTGGAAAAGGGGAGTGCGACGCAGCACAGACCGAAGCAACTGCTGCAATCTGCGAGCAGATTGGTCTGGCCGGCAATCACGCGTACTCCCGATGGTTGGGTTGGACGGAAAGTCTGTCCTCGGGTTTGTGAGTCTGTCAAACGAAATTGCGTGGTTCGGCAGCAAGAAGTCCAGCGGTTCCGAGGTCGTATCCCGCGCAATTGCGGGGTACCAATCCGGCAGACGTGATTCTGGACCACGCTCGTGAAGTAGGTCGAAAATCGGGTGGACGGCCCAGCTCGCCTAGCCCATCTGCGACCTGGCGAAAATCACTCCCCATCCAGATCGAGGAGCGATACCCCCCGTGCCGTGAGCCGGAAGCGCAGCGGTCTCTTCGTAACCGTCTCAATGATCCCGGCATCGTCCAGGCGCTGAAGTCGCGGGCGGGCGAACTGGCTGGATCGACCCACCACCTCGACCAGGGTGTTCAACTTGATGGCGCGGTTCGCCTCGAAGCAGTGGGCCTGACCCAGGGTGAACAGGACTGCGCCGATGTGGTTGCTATCAACCGGCGGCGTCGACTCGCGATCGAGTCCCAAGTTCAGCGGAAATTCCTCATCCTCCACCAGAACGCGGATACGCGCCTCGAGTGTGTCGATCTTATGCCGCCTCTCGGAGAGGTCGAGCAGCAGTCGATGTTGCGCCTCGGCGATGATCTCCAGCATATCGATCAGGTAGGGCGTCAGATCTCCGCGGTTCAATGGATTCTCCGCGTCAGAGAATGCTTTGTAGTAACGATCCTTGTTGTCGGCGACGGTCGCCGACAATGCCAGGCTCGCATACGGAGCCAACACCTGTCGAAGGTCCAGCGCGAGAAGGTAGCGTCCGGTTCGGCCGTTGCCGTCGTAGAACGGGTGCGTGTACTCGAAGATGAAGTGCGCGACCACTGCCCTGATCAGTCGTGGAATCGAGTCGTCGCCCCCCTGGCTCAGCATGAGGGTCAGCGCGTCGTCGATCGCTGACTCGGGTACCACACCGGTGTGCACGACCTTGATTCCTGACGTGATCGATACTGGCCCTTGCCGGAACCGCTTCCCATCGGGGGCGTCCTCGTCGCGAATCTCGCCCCGAGTTACCGCGTCGTAGACGTCTCGGATGTCGTCGAGCGTCTGCGGACTCTCGGCCTGGTCGTTGCCGATATTGAGATAGAGCCGCACCATCTCGGCGAACCGCTTGTTCGCGAGGGGTTGCTCCGCCCACACCATCTCGATTGCCTCGCTGATCTCCTTCCGGGTTGAGCGGACCTGTTCGATCTCGTTCGTTGCCTGGATCTCGTCGATCACCATGCGATGCAGGTAGTGGGTGCGCGCGAGGGCCGGCAGCCCGTTCCACTCAGCCCGGATCTTCGGCTCGAAGCTCATGATCCGTTCGATCAGCGCTGCGACTTCGGGTGTCATCAGTGCGAACGTCGAGTGTTCGCCGATCAGTAGGTCCCAGTGGACGGCGGCGGGAGAATCGCGTCGCGCTCGCTCCTCAGCATCGGCACCAGCACGATCTCGTTGGTGAAAGATCGATTTCAACGTCCTGTACGCCATCTGGTCTCTCCCTGTATCCACGCTATATTGCGGCCTTGCTTTCCATGCCTATCTTATCCAGAATGGGATCTGGATAAATAAGACCTGCGGCGCGGGTGTCATTTCATGACCAACGCGGGCTGCAGGAGCAGATGTGGCCATAGCTTCCCGAATCGGGTTCAGGCCATCGGCGGGCCACTCGAAATCGCGCAGCAGCATTCCGATTCGGCGCGCTGCGGGATCGAAACCACCACGAGTCGGCAGACCGTCTGAGCTCGCAGAACATCGAGCTGAACCGAGACCCTGTTGCATTACTCGTTGCATGAGGACAGAAAAGAACCCCTGTGAACCGCTTCTCAGCAGTTCACAGGGGTTCCTTTGGCGGAGGATAGGGGATTTGAACCCCTGAGGGCGTTAACCCAACCCGCGTTCCAGGCGAGCGCCATAGGCCACTAGGCGAATCCTCCGTGGAGCAGCATACCCAATTGCGGGCGCGAAGCGTTAAACGGGTACCTGACCTGCGAAGAACCGGTGGAACTCGAGGTTTGCATCTCGGCCCCGGTAGGTGGTGTGCAGCGGCCGGAGAAAGCCGTCTACACTGTTCATTGGATCCCGCGCGGCGCGCATCCTGTGAACTCCCCCAGGGCCGGAAGGCAGCAAGGGTCAACGGGCTCTGCCGGGTGCGCGGGGTCCTCTATTTTTTCACATACCCGACCCCGCCTCGTCGGTGAAAGGCCGCTCCGGATGCCTATCCAAACCCAGATCGGGTTGATGAGCCATGAAGAACTCACCTCCGAGCATGAGAGCCAGAGCGCGAAGTACACGCAGCTCCAGGCGCAGAAGCTCGCACTCGATCTGACCCGCGGTAAGCCTTCCCCGGAACAACTCGACCTTTCCGCAGAGCTGCTGACGCTGCCCGGCGACGGTGATTTCCGTGACGGAAGCGGCACCGACTGCCGTAACTACGGCGGACTCACCGGTCTGCCGGAACTGCGCGCCATCTTCGGTGAGCTGCTGGGTATCCCCGTTGCGAACCTTCTCGCCGGCAACAACGCGAGCCTCGAGATCATGCACGACAACGTCGTGTTCTCACTGCTCCACGGCACTCCGGATTCGGCCCGGCCGTGGGCACAGGAAGAGAAGATCAAGTTTCTCTGCCCCGCACCGGGCTACGACCGCCACTTCGCGATCACCGAGTCCCTCGGCATCGAGATGATCGCGGTGCCGATGAACCACGACGGCCCGGATGTCGTCAAGATCGCCGAACTTGTTGCGTCAGATCCGCAGATCAAGGGCATGTGGGCGGTTCCGGTTTACGCGAACCCCACCGGTGCCGTGTACTCCGAAGAAATTGTCCGTACGCTCGCGTCGATGCCGACGGCCGCGCCCGACTTCCGCCTGTACTGGGACAACGCGTACGCCGTACATCCGCTTGTCGGCGAGACTGCGCCTTCCTACGACATTCTCTCGATGGCAGCGGAGGCCGGACACCCCAACCGTCCGCTCGTGTTCGCGTCGACGTCCAAGATCACTTTCGCCGGCGCTGGTGTGAGCTTCTTCGGTAGCTCGGCGGAAAACCTTGCCTGGTACCAGAAGTTCCTGGGCAAGAAGAGCATCGGACCGGACAAGGTCAATCAGCTTCGCCACCTGCGTTTCTTCGGCAATGCCGACGGCGTTCGTGCGCACATGGAGAAGCATCGCGCGTTCCTCGCGCCCAAGTTCGAGCTCGTACTGCGGATCCTCGAGGATCGTCTCGGTGCATCGAAGGTCGCGTCTTGGACCGAGCCGAAGGGCGGATACTTCATCAGCCTCGACGTGGTCGACGGCACGGCCAAGCGGGTCATCGAACTGGCGAAGAACGCGGGTATCGCGCTCACCGCTGCCGGGTCGGCTTTCCCGTACAGCACGGATCCGGATGACCGGAACATCCGGTTGGCCCCGAGCTTCCCGTCCAAGGCTGAACTCGAAGTTGCCATGGACGGCGTGGCTACGTGTGTTCTGCTCGCAGCTACCGAATCGCGTCTCTCCGAGATCTGAGTTCTCGAAGCGGCGTGCCCGGTCGGTACTTTTCGGTCTTGTCTTGTACCGTTCGGAGCATCAATTCCCGACATAGGGTGTAAATCCCGGAGGTTGTAGTGACGGGCGCGATCAACGCTTCGGATGGGCCTTCTTTCGAGGCGCACACCGCGAAATCAGAGTCGGTCATCGAAGCTGACATACCGCGACGCACCCTCCGTGTCGGTGTTCTCGGATTCTCTGTACTCGGTGTTCTGGCAGTCGCGTCCGTGCTGATGGTTCTTTTCGCCGTGCCGATGAATACGCGGTACTGGGGGATCTTCGAAAATTTCCTCGATCTCGACGTCTACCGCCACGGCGGCAGCGTTGTGGTTCAGGGCCTTCCGTTGTACGACGGGCCAGTCCTGGACGGAATGATGTTCACGTACACCCCGTTTGCGGCTTTGCTGTTCACGGTGTGGGCGGTGCTCTCGTTCAAACAGGCGATTGTCGTGTGGACGGGTTTGAACATCGCTGCGCTGTTCGCAGTGATCGTGTTGTGCTGGAAGTACCTCGGTTATCGGCTCGACGTGAAGGCGTACGCCGTGAGTGCGTTGGCGACGACGATCTTTCTGTTCATGGAACCGATACGTACGACGCTCTGGCTCGGGCAGATCAACATCTTCCTGCTGCTCTTGATCGTGTGGGACCTCGGTCGGGACGAGAAGAGTCGGCTCCGAGGAATCGGGGCAGGCATCGCCGCCGGCGTGAAGCTCACTCCGGCCTTCTTCTGGGCGTACCTCTTCATCACTCGTCAATGGCGTGCGTTGGTGACGGCCGTCGTGACGTTCGCTGCGACCGTTGCGATCGGCTTCGTCGTGATCTACAACGATGCGTACAAGTACTGGACCGGCACTCTTGTCGACAGCGAACGCGTCGGACCGACGGATGCTCCGAGCAACCAGTCCGTGTCCGGTCTGATCGCTCAGCTCACTCACACTCCGACGCCGTCGCGGGTCCTGGTTCTAGTCTTCAGTGCGCTGGCGGTATGCCTCGGACTCGGTGCCGCGTGGATTGCTCACCGGCACGGCCAGAAATTGCTCGGCCTCACCATGACGGGGTTGACTGCGACCACTGTCTCGCCGTTCTCGTGGGGCCATCACTGGGTGTGGTTCGTCCCGCTGGTCGTCCTCGCCGCGCACTACGCGATGGTGTCGAAGAAGCGCTGGGCGTGGGTGGCGCCGTTCGTTTTCCTGCTCCCGGTCTTGAACTGGTCTCACACCTGGTGGGACCCGTCGGTCATTCCGGGTACGGATCGCTTCATCGGAATGGGCCTGTTCATGTTCGTGCCGCCCGAGTATCTGCGGATTCCGACCGTCGGCGTCTACCTCTGGGTCTTCACGCTTGCCGCGGTCTCGACGGTGGTTCTGTTCGGCTGGAAGAAGTGGAAGATTCCGGCCCCGGATGCGTCGGCGCCGGTCACAACTGCCGCCTGACGTGGCAGTATCGGACTCATGGCACTTCAACTGAACCTTGTCGGTGACCCCGAAGCTGATGCTCTCCTCGCCGAGGACCCGTTGGCGTTGTTGATCGGAATGCTTCTCGATCAACAGGTTCCGATGGAAACGGCCTTCCTCGGTCCGAAGAAGCTGGCGGATCGGCTCAGCGGTATCGACGTCAGGCGTATCGCCGACATGGACACCGACGAGTTCATCGCCGTCTGTGCCGAGCCTCCGGCTGTGCACCGATTCCCCAAGTCGATGGGCGAGCGTATCCAGCTCATGTGCCAGTTCATCGTCGAGAACTACGACGGCGACACCGCGGCGATCTGGACTTCGGGAAATCCCGACGGCAAGGAAGTGCTGAAGCGGCTCAAAGCCCTACCCGGTTACGGGGATCAGAAAGCCCGGATCTTCCTGGCGTTGCTCGGAAAACAGATCGGCGTCGAGCCGAAAGGTTGGCGCCAAGCGGCCGGCGACTACGGGCTCGAAGGTTCGAGGCGCTCGATTGCAGACGTGGTCGACGAACAGTCTTTGCTCGAGGTCCGCGAGTTCAAGAAGGCCGCAAAGGCAGCAGCGAAGGCCGACAAGAAGTAAGCCGCTTTCAGGACTTCCGGGACCCGCTGGCACGCACTACTTTCATCAGGGCGCCTGCGGGACCCTCGAGCTGACGCGGGGGACGCCACACTGCGCGCAGGGATCGGTCGAGTTCCAAGCCTTCGACGGCTACCACCCGAAGTTCTCCCTGCTTCACCTGGTCCTCGACGGCCAGCGTGCTCAGTACCGCCGGGCCGACGCCACCGAGCACGCTGGTTCGAATCGCGGCCGAACTACCCAGTTCCAACAACGGTGCACCGCGCTCGTATTCGTGTAACGCCAGGTCGAGAGTCGTTCTGGTTCCCGATCCGGGCTCGCGCACCAGCAGCGGCGTCGCTGCCAGTTCGGCGACGGTCAGCGGCTTTCGTCGACGCGCCCATGGATGATCCGGATGAACGACCACGACCAGCGAGTCACGCGCGACGGTGACGCTGGACAGGCTCTTCGGAACGGTCGGTGACTCGACGAATCCGAGGTCGCACATTCCCACCTCGACAGCCTCGAGGACGCGGGTCGAGTTGTAGACCTGAAGGTGGACGGTGACACCAGGATGTAGTGACCGAAAGATACCGAGCCAGGCCGGAATCAGATGTTCGGCGACGGTCATGCTGGCACACACGGTCAATTCCGCGGATCGTTCGGTCCGCATCCCTTCGGCGACGTCGAGAAGCTGCCTCGAGTTGGCGAGGACGCGGCGCGCCCAGTGGACGATGACGGTCCCCTGCGGAGTCAAAGTCGCCCCCGTCGACCTTCGGTGTATGAGTGGCATCCCGAGCTGCCGCTCGAGGGCTTTGACGGCGCGGCTGGCATTCGGCTGCGCAATGTTTGCTGAACGGCTTGCCGCACTGAGACTTCCGTGATCATCGATGCCGATGAGTAGCTCGAGAGTGGTGAGGTCGGGCCACCGTCTGGTCATGCAAACAGGCTATACCGAACTTCACGTTCATATCGATTTGATATGCCGTGATGGTAGAAATCGCCCTACCGGAGCGATGGTGGCTCAAGGACGCTGGATGAGTGAACCGTGATGTGAAGTCCGTGGCCGAGAAACCCGCAGTCGCACCTTCGTCAGAAGTACGACGGTGGTCCAGTGTGGCTGCATTGGTGCCCGGAGTTGCGTTGTGCGCCTTGGGGGCCACGGTCGCGCTGATAGCCGGTCAGTTCACCTCCGCCGTGAGTCCGTTGCTGATTGCGATCGTGGCGGGTGCGGTGTTGGCGAATGCCGTCTCTTTGCCGGCGAAATTCCAACCTGGCCTGGCATTCTCGGCGAAACGGCTACTTCGGGTGGGTATCGCTCTGCTCGGGCTGCAATTGATGTTCTCCGACATCGTCGGTTTGGGCTGGGGAGTGATCGCCGTTGTGGTGGCGATTGTGTTCCTCGGTATCGCCGGGACCATGTATGCCGGAAAACTTCTCGGATTGAGTTGGTCGCAGAGAATTCTGATTGCCTGCGGCTTCTCGATCTGTGGCGCTGCCGCCGTGGCTGCTGCGGACGGTGTGGTGAATGCGCGAGAGGAAGAGTTGCTCACCGCTGTTGCGTTGGTGGTGATCTTCGGAACTCTGATGATTCCGACAATCCCACTGTTGGCCAACGCTTTCGGTATGAACGAGGTCGGTGCAGGCATGTGGGCCGGTGGGTCGATCCACGAAGTGGCGCAAGTGGTGGCTGCCGGCAGCGCTCTCGGCGCCACCGCGTTGGGTGTCGCGACCGTGGTGAAACTTGCGCGCGTGTTGATGTTGGCGCCGGTCATGGCATTTCTGAGTATCCGGCAACGCAGGATGGTCGACAGCACTGCCGCCAAGCGTCCCCCGCTGATTCCGTTGTTCGTCGTGGCATTCATCGGCTGCATGGGCTTGCGCTCCACGGGCATCTTGCCGGATGAGCTTCTGGGGCTGGCGAAGACGGTGCAGACGGCGCTGTTGGCGGCCGCGATGTTCGCACTCGGACTGGGGGTGCGGTTGAGCGTCATTCGTGGAGTTGGCGCCCGGCCATTCGTGCTGGCCGCGATTTCCACTGTGTGGGTGGCAACGATCGCCTACGTCGGAGTCGTGCTGGTCAGCTGATCGAGCGCTGAGTCCGCCACGCGCTCGGGCTCATCGAGAACTGAGTGCGAAACCAGCGCGAGAAACTACCCTGCGTCGAAAACCCGAGGTGCACAGCCACTTCGGTCAACGAATAGCGAGGGTTGGAGACAAATCGTTCCGCGAGGGAGCTTCGAACCGAATTGAGAACGGCCGTGAACGTATCTCCGGATTCGGCGAGATGACGGTGCAGTGTCCGCCGGTCGAATCCGAGACTGCGTGCCACCTGCTCGACAGAGCAGCGGCCGGTCGGAAGCAGAACTTCGATCAATTCCTTGGTGCGGCTGAGGGTATCGGAGGTTTCCGAGGCGGGAAGCGAGTCGAGGAACTGGCGAGCGTACGGCCGGAGTAACTCGTCGGAAAGTTGGTTAGCCGCATCCAGGTCGGCGGCGAAGAAAACGATGCCGGTGAACTCGTGATCGAATTCCACCGTCTCGCCGAGGATTCGCCGATGCGTGCTCGTGTCTTTCGGGGCATTGTGCGTGAATCCCACGCTGACCGGTTGCCATCGAGAACCCAGGAAACTCCGCAGGATCTGCAGTGTCGCGCCGACTGCGAGTTCGACGCTCTGTCTGGTGTCGACCGGTTCGCCGACCTCGAGCGAGATTCGCAGGGTGGCGAGTCCGTTGACCTCGTTCAATCGAATGCGTAATGACTCGTTGTACGTGTGCTCGTATCGCATCAATACGTCGAGTGCGCTCCTGACGTCTGGTTCTTCCCTGATGACCAAGCTGAGGGGGCCGAGATTGGACAGTCGACGCAGGCCGGCGAGTAGAAGCCCGAAGTCTTCGTGTCCGGACTCCGCTGCCGATCGCTCCAGGAGCGATGCGATGGAGGCGGCCGGTACCCATTGGTCGGGGTTCGCCAGGCTTGCCGGGCTCAGGCCGACACTTCTCATGAGGGCAACAGCGTCCACGTCCACTGTTCGGCACAGGTCGACGTATCGGTTCAGTGACGCGTAGCGGGCGAGTGGCTTCATAGGGCCCCCTTTACTCGATGTCCCGAAATGTTGTGTTGTGTGTCTCGTCAAGTTAAGCATGTGAGCCGGATCTCACATAGTTTTGTTCACATCAGTTCGGCACGACCACGAAGCCGAGCACCGACTTCTGGAAGTTGTTGCGTACGAATACAGCTCGACCGTAATCGAGTCGAGCCCGCCCACAGAATTGGAGAGCATTGATGGCAAACGCCATTCGGTTCCACGAGATCGGCACACCGTCCGTCATGCGTTGGGAAGAGATCGAGGTAGGACGACCGGGCGCCGGAGAGGTTCGGGTTCGTCATGAAGCGGTGGGGTTGAACTTCGCCGACACCTACTTTCGAAGTGGCCTCTATCCTGCGCAATTGCCTGCCGGGATGGGCGTCGAGGGCGCCGGTGTGGTCGAAGAGATCGGCGAGGGAGTAGTCGATTTTGCAGTGGGGGACCGTGTGACCTACACCGGCAGTCCGCTGGGTGCGTACGCCACCGAGCGGATCATGGCGTCGTCCGACCTGATCGCGCTACCCGACGGCATCGCCTTCGACACCGCGGCCGCCATGACCATGCGAGGACTGACTGCCGCCTACCTTCTGCGTCGCATCTACCCGTTGAAAGCGGGAGACACCGTGTTGCTACATGCTGCGGCGGGCGGGGTTGGACTGATCTTCACCCAGTGGGCAAAACTGTTGGGAATCAAAGTGATCGGAACGGTGTCGAGCGACGAGAAGGCGAGCGTTGCCCGAGCTCACGGGTGCGATGAAGTCGTCATCTACACCCGCGAGGACGTCGTCGCGCGTGTCAAGGAGATCACCGGGGGCGTCGGCGTGCCGGTTGTCTACGACAGTATCGGGCAATCCACGTTCGACATCTCTCTCGATTGCCTTGCCAGGCGGGGGCTGCTGGTGTGCTTCGGAACGGCGTCCGGACCGACTCCGCCGATTCAGGCAATGCAGTTGGCAGTCAAGGGATCACTCTTCCTCACACGTCCGGCTCTCGCCGATTACATCGCGGATCCCGAAGAACGTGCCGAACTGGCGGGCGAACTGTTCTCACACGTCGAGTCCGGGCGAATCAAGATCGAGATCAACCAGCGATACCCCCTCGAAGATGCGGTGCGTGCGCACCACGACATGGAGTCCGGTCGCAGTATCGGTTCCTCCGTCTTCTCCGTCTGAACCGAAACAGCACTTCCCAGAGGAATTGTCATGACCAACACCGCAACGCTCACAGAAAACCTTCCCTCGTCGAGGAATACGATCCGCGTCGAGAAATTGACCTGTTCGATCGGGGCAGAGTTGTCCGGGGTGGATCTCGGCGAGGTCGCGCGAGATGATGCACTCTTCGCCGAAATCAAGGCATTGTTGCTCGAACACAAGGTTCTGTTCTTTCGCGACCAGACCTTCTCCAAAGCCGAGCACGTAGAACTTGCCCAGCGATTCGGTGAACTCGAGGATCATCCGGCTCTGGGCAGCGACCCCGACCACCCGGGCCTGGTCCGCATCTACAAGGATCTGGACAGCCCGCCGGAGCATTTCGAGAATGCATATCACTGCGACGCCACCTGGCGCGTTAACCCGCCCATGGGATGTGTATTGCGTTGTGTGGAAACACCTCCTGTCGGCGGCGACACGATTTGGGTGAACATGGCACTCGCCTACGAGAATCTGCCGGCGCGGGTCAAGGAGCAGATCAAGGATCTGCGTGCCAGGCACAGTATCGAGTCGACCTTCGGCGCTCGGATGCCGATCGAACAGCGGCACCAGCTGAAGGAGCGCTTTCCCGACGCCGAACATCCCGTGGTACGAACACATCCGGAGACCGGCGAGAAGATTCTCTTCGTCAATTCGTTCGCCACACACCTCGTGAACTATCACACGCCCGAGAACGTCCGCTATGGAATCGATTACGCCCCCGGCGCCGGGAATCTGCTCACTTACCTGGCGAGCCAGGCTCAGATTCCCGAGTACCAGGTTCGGTGGCGCTGGACCGAAAACAGCGTCGCGATCTGGGACAACCGTTCGACACAGCATTACGCGGTGCAGGACTACTGGCCCGCGGTTCGAAAGATGGAGCGCGCCGGAATCATCGGCGACGCACCGTTCTGATCTCTCTTCCCAGCCCCGAAGATAAATTCATTCACTCGATCGGAGTCACGCTATGCATTTCCACGACGATTCACTGTTCCCCGAAACCCAGGACAAGCTTGTCATCACCGTTGCTCCCTACGGACCGGAGTGGGAGCCGGACGATTTTGCAGAAGACCTCCCTCTGTCGATGGACGAGCACGTCCAGCAAGCCGTCGACTGTTTCAACGCCGGTGCCACAGTTCTCCACATCCACGTGCGTGAACTCGACGGCAAGGGCTCGAAGCGTCTGTCGAAGTTCAACGAGCTTCTCGGTCGCTTGCGTGAGGCCGTTCCCGAGATGATTCTGCAGGTCGGCGGGTCGATTTCGTTTGCCCCGGAGGGGGAAGGTGCCGATGCGAAGTGGTTGTCCGACGACGTGCGTCACATGCTGGCGGAATTGGAGCCGGCTCCCGATCAGGTGACGATCGCGATCAATACCAGCCAGATGAACATCATGGAACTGATGACCGACGACGACATCGCGGGTACGTCGATGCAGCGTCCGGAATTGGCCGATACGTATCGGGAAATGACTGTGCCCGCCGGTCCGGAGTGGGTGGCAGAGCACCTGCGCCGGTTGCAGGCCGCCGGAATCCAGCCGCATTTCCAGTTGTCCAGTATTCCGCAGCTCGAAACGGTGGAGCGGTTGATCCGACGCGGCATCTACACGGGTCCGGTCAACCTCACGTGGGTCGCAATCGGCGGCGGCTTCGACGGACCCAACCCGTACAACATGATGAACTTCGTCCAGCGTGTTCCCGACGGTGCGTGCCTGACGCTGGAAACGCTGATGCGTAGCGTCCTGCCGGTGAACACGATGGCCATCGCGATGGGCTTGCACGCTCGCTGCGGCAACGAGGACACCATCTGGGGCCGCAAGGGCGAGAAGATGACGTCGGTGCAGCAGATCGAGCAGTTGGTGCGCATTGCAGGCGAATTGGGCCGCGAGGTGGCTTCCGCGAAGGAAGCTCGGGACATCTACCGGATCGGTGAGACGTATGCCGACACCGACGAGACGTTGGCGAAGCTGGGTTACGCGCCCAACCGCCGGATCGGCCAGCTGGGATTCACGCAGCACGCCTGAGTTCGCACCCTCTCGTACAACAGTTCCGGGGGTACGAACCGCGACGGTTCGTACCCCCGAATCCCCCCGTCTACCTCGAGTACTTCCTAGGAGAGTCATGGGACTGCAAGCTCCCGCCACGCCACGTGTGGACACCGCGCTCGGAATCGGCGGACGACGAAAGTTATACCCGTGGATCGTTTTCGCCCTGGCTTTCGGTCTTCTGCTCTCGGACTACATGTCGAGGCAGGTGCTCAGTGCAGTCTTCCCGATCCTGAAAGCGGACTGGGATCTCTCCGATTCGCACCTCGCCTCCCTGAGCAGCGTGGTGGCATTGATGGTCGGGCTGTTGACGTTCCCGTTGTCGCTGCTCGCGGACCGCTGGGGCCGCGTCAAGAGCTTGATCTTGATGGCGGTGTTGTGGAGTGTCGCGACGTTGCTGTGCGCAATCGCTCAGACCTACGAACAGATGTTGGGCGCCCGGTTCCTGGTCGGTGTCGGTGAAGCGGCGTACGGCAGCGTGGGTATCGCCGTGGTCCTCAGTGTGTTTGCGCCCCGCGTGCACGCAGCTCTTGCAGGTGCCTTCATGGCCGGTGGATCGTTCGGTTCGGTCATCGGTGTGGCAATCGGTGGGTTCATCGCAGTCCAGTTCAGTTGGCGGTGGTCTTTTGCCGCCATGGCGATCTTCGGTCTGATTCTGGTCGCGCTCTTCCGTGCCCTCGTCACCGAGAAGAAGCTCACCGCTTACGCCGTCGAGGCCGCGCCGGATGCCGCCGGGGAAGCGGTGAGACACGACGGTTTTCGTGCGCCGGTGTCCTCGCTGTTCACCAATCCAGCCGTATTATTCGCCTACATCGGTGGTGGTCTCCAGATGTTCACCGCCGCTGTACTTCTGGCGTGGTTGCCGAGCTTCTTCAATCGTTACTACGATTTGGCCCCGGACAAGGCCGGCGTCACGGCTTCCGTGTTCGTCCTCCTGGTCGGAAGCGGGATGGTGGTCTGCGGTTTCATCACAGATAGATTCAGCCGCGACGATTCGGCGCGAAAATGGACCACCGCCATCGTCTACTGCGCCATCTCGTTGGTGACGCTGAGCATCGGGCTCCGGTTGGGCACGGGGACAGCACAACTCGTGTTGCTCGGTATCGGTGCATTCTTCTCCGCCGGTTCGTCGGGGCCGACGGCAGCGATGGTCGCGAACCTTACCCATCACTCGATTCGAGCGTCGGCCATGGGAACGCTCACCGTCGCCAACAACCTTCTCGGGCTGGCGCTCGGTCCCTTCGTTGTCGGCATCCTCGCCGATCACCTGGGTCTTCTCGGCGCTCTACAGCTTTCGCCCTTCGTCTATGTCGTCGCGGCCCTCGCGTTGGTAGCCGGCAAGCGTGCCTATCCCGCCGGGATGAGGCGGCTGGCGACGTTGCAGAATCGGCCCGAGATCCCCGGCGCCACTGAAGTAACAGACGTTCGGAGCTCATGATGAATGAATCAACTACGGTAGTAATGGTTCCCGGTCTGCGGGATCATGTCGAAGATCATTGGCAGACTCACCTCGCGCGCAGGCTCGACAACGTTCTGACGGTTCCTCCCCTCGAGACCGACAAGCTCAGTCGCGATGCGCGGGTTGCGGCATTGAACGAGGTGCTGACAAGTGTCTGCGGGCCGGTGGTCCTGGTCGGGCACAGCGCCGGAGTCATGACAGTTGCTCACTGGGCGAGGGCGCATCATCGAGAGGTTGCGGGCGCACTTCTGGTCACGCCGGCGGATCTCGAACTTCCGCTGCCCGAGTCTTATCCGTCTCTCGACGATCTCGACCGACACGGGTGGCTACCGATACCGCGTCAGCGTCTGCCGTTTCCGAGCACGGTCGCGGCGAGTCGGAACGATCCGCTCGCCGGGTATCGCCGAGTTGTGGGTTTGGCTGAAGGATGGGGGAGTCGGTTGCTGGATCTGGGCGAGGTCGGACACCTCAATCCGGCGTCCGGATACGGGTATTGGCCGCGGGCGGAATCGTTGGTGCGGGAACTGCTCGAGTCGGTGTCGCGCGCTGCCTCGTCTCATGCCACGGATTCCGATGCGCAGGAGGAACACAGTCATGCTTGATCTTGCTGCTCTGCTGGAAGATTCGGCCCGACGATACCCGGAACGGGATGCGCTGGTTCTCGGGGAAGCGAGGCTGACGTATGCGCAGTTCGACGCCTATGCGAATCGCATCGCCCATCTGCTCGTCTCGCGGGGTGTCGAGCCAGGTGACAAGGTGGCGTTGTCCTGCCCGAACGTTCTCGAGTTCCCGATCGTCTACTACGGCATTCTCAAGGCCGGCGGCGTCGTCGTTCCTCTGAACATTCTGCTCAAGGGGCGCGAAATCGCCTATCACCTGGCTGATTCGGAAGCAAAGCTGTACTTCTGTTTCGAGGGAAGTCCCGAATTGCCGATCGCTGAGTACGCCATCGCCGGGTTCGAGCAGAGCGAGACCTGTTCGGCCCTGATCGTGATCAGCGCCGAGTCGGGTGCACCGTCGTCGATCCTCGGAGTCGAGACTCTAGGCGAAGCACTGGCATCCGTGTCCGGCACGGAAACGCCTGCAGTCGCGGTTGTTCGTGAACCGACGGACACCGCGGTCATTCTCTACACCAGCGGCACTACCGGAAAGCCCAAGGGCGCCGAACTCACTCACTGCAACATGGTCTTGAATGCACTGTCGACCAACCGGTTGTTCGAGAGCGTTCCGTCCATGCATGAGCGTTATCTCCTGACTTTGCCGTTGTTCCACTCGTTCGGCCAGACAGTGACCATGAATGCGGGAATCTGCGTCGGTGCCACTTTGGTGTTGATGCCGCGCTTCGATGCGACCGCGGCACTCGAGATCATGGAACGCGAAAAGATCTCGGTCTTCGCGGGCGTCCCGACCATGTATTGGGGACTGCTCGGCGTGCTGGACGAGGTAGTGAAATCCGGGGTGGATATCGAGACCGTTGCACAGAACATGCGGTGCGCGATCTCCGGTGGCGCAGCGCTTCCCGTGGAAATATTGACACAGTTCAGGGAACGCTTCGGTGTTCAGATCCTCGAAGGGTACGGGTTGTCCGAGACCTCTCCGCTGGCCTTGTTCAGTGACCCGGAGAGCGACCCCCGGCCCGGTTCGATCGGCGTGCCGATCTGGGGCGTCGAAGCGCGGCTTGTCGACGACTCTTGGCACACGATCGCCGGCCCCGATGAAGTGGGAGAGTTGGCCATTCGCGGGCACAACGTCATGAAGGGCTATTTCAACCGACCCGAGGCGACGGCGGAAGTCATGCGCGACGGATGGTTTCGCACCGGGGATTTGGCACGGGTCGATACCGACGGAAATTACTACATCGTCGATCGCGCGAAGGACATGATCGTGCGGGGCGGATTCAACGTCTACCCACGCGAAATCGAAGAGGTTCTGCTCACTCACCCAGCCGTCTCACTCGTCGCCGTCGTCGGGGTGCCGGACTCGAGCCTCGGCGAAGAAGTTGTCGCGTTCGTGATCCGAGAGCCGAGTGAAGAGATCTCCGAATCGGATCTCGTGGAATGGACGCGGGAACAGATGGCCGCCTACAAATATCCGCGTCGCATCGAGTTCGTGCCGTCGCTGCCGATGACGGCAACCGGAAAGATTCTCAAACGTGAACTGAATCAAGCATTTTCGATGGCCTGAGGAGATCGATGACTGACGTTCGAGCAAGTGAAGCTTTTCCCGTGACCCAGGCCATGAAGGATTCGGGTGGCTGGAATCCGTTGTGGGACGGACTTTCGGAGCTGGATCCCGAGTGGACCGAGCTGTACATGAAGACAGCGATGCAGCCCTGGAACAGCGGGGTGCTGTCACCTCAGGTGATCCAGTTGCTGTGCATAGCCGTCGATGCGGCGAGCACACACATGTACGCACCCGGCGTACGACGCCATATTCGCGCCGCGCTCGACATGGGAGTGACCCCGAAGGAGATTCTCGAGGTGCTGAAACTGACCACCGTCGTCGGGATTCATTCCTGCAATGTCGGCGTTCCGATCCTGATGGAGGAAATCGCGAACCGGTGAGGGCGGTCAGTCCCGCTCGCGGTTCTCCCGTTCCTCCCGCTGACGCTGGAGGAACGGGCTCGGGTTCTGTCCGCCGATCGGACCGTGGCCGAGGACTCCGTGCTCGTAGGCCGACTCCGCGTGCAGGGCAACGTCGATTCCGCGGGCCTCGTCTTCACGCGAAATGCGGAAGCCGAAGGTCTTGTCGATGAGCTTTCCGAGACCGTAGGTCACACCGAAGGCATAGAGCGCGACCACGACGACGCCGACGAACTGCTTGCCCAACTGCGCGAATCCACCGC
Organism: Rhodococcus sp. MPR-R1B; assembly: GCF_058793255.1. Classification (NCBI taxonomy): domain Bacteria; kingdom Bacillati; phylum Actinomycetota; class Actinomycetes; order Mycobacteriales; family Nocardiaceae; genus Rhodococcus; species Rhodococcus sp. MPR-R1B. Next base: position 56,194 of record NZ_JBXAFO010000026.1, on the reverse strand, counting down.
CGAAGAACAAACCTTCCGGACCGCCTGTCATCACGGCCGTCGCGAGGAGTCCGATCAGCAACGAGCCGACGATTCCACCGACGAGGTGCACGCCGACGACGTCGAGGGAGTCGTCGTAGCCGAGCTTGTGCTTCCATCCCACGGCGTACGAGCAGACGATGCCGGCGATCAGACCGATGACGAGCGCACCGAACATGTTCACCGTTCCGCACGACGGGGTGATCGCGACCAGACCGGCGACGACGCCCGAAGCTGCGCCGAACGTCGTGGGGTGTCCGTCACGATTCTGCTCGACGAACAGCCAGCCGAGTAGTCCGGTGCAACCGGCGACGAGTGTGTTGAGGAAGATCTGCGAGGCCATACCGTCGGCCGCAAGGGCCGAGCCGGCGTTGAATCCGAACCAACCGAACCAGAGCAGGCCTACGCCGAGCAGGACGAACGGCAGATTGTGCGGACGCATCGACTCGGCCTTGAAACCCATCCGCTGGCCGAGGACCAGTGCCAATGCCAGACCCGACGCTCCGGACACGATTTCGACCACGAGGCCACCGGCGTAGTCGAGTGCGCCCATCTGGGCGAGCCATCCCTGCGGATTCCACACCCAGTGAGCGACGGGGACATAGACGAGCAAGGACCAGATGGGGACGAAGATCATCCAGGCGGAGAACTTCGCGCGGTCGGCGATCGCACCACTGATGAGTGCTGCAGTAAGGATTGCGAACGTCAATTGGAAGGTTGCGAACAACACTTCCGGGACATTCCCGTGCACGGTCGACGGGTCGATGCCCGCCATGCCGATGTGTTCGAGTCCGCCGATGATGCCACCGTGATCGTCGCCGAACACGAGGCTGTAGCCCACGAACAACCACGCGACCGTGACGAGTGCGATGGAGACGAAACTCATCATGATCATGTTGAGTACGCCCGTCGAGCGGACCATGCCGCCGTAGAACAGTGCGAGTCCTGGCGTCATCAGAAGTACGAGTGCAGTACTGACGAGCAACCAGGCAGTCGCTCCGGCATCGATGGTGGCGGGCACAGTTTTCTCCTCACGCACGCGGACCAGCCCGCGTGCACGGAACCCACGATGAGTGCGTGCGGTTTCCTCCGCACTGCGATTGTGTTGCGAACATGTTTCGGGAGAAGTCGGCGTTGCACCCGCACCGGACCACCTGTCGTGGGTCGCCGGTAGTCTTTGCGCGTGGCCCTGTACCGGAAGTATCGACCCGCGTCCTTCGCCGAGGTGGTGGGGCAGGAGCATGTCACCGCACCGCTCAGCACGGCCCTCGACACCGGACGCATCAACCATGCCTACCTGTTTTCCGGCCCGCGCGGCTGCGGAAAGACGTCGTCGGCGCGAATCCTGGCGCGTTCGCTGAACTGTGAGCAGGGACCGACGTCGACGCCGTGCAACGTGTGCGACTCGTGCGTTTCGCTGGGCCCGGGCGGCACAGGCAACCTGGATGTGACGGAACTCGACGCCGCAAGTCACGGTGGCGTCGACGACACCCGAGAACTCCGAGACAAGGCGTTCCACGCACCCGCCGCATCTCGCTACCGCGTCTTCATCATCGACGAGGCACATATGGTGACGGCGGCGGGTTTCAATGCGCTGCTCAAGATCGTCGAAGAGCCGCCGGAACACCTCATCTTCATCTTTGCGACGACGGAACCGGAAAAGGTTCTCCCGACCATCCGTTCGCGTACGCACCATTACCCGTTCCGCCTGTTGGCGCCGTCGACCATGCGCGGACTCCTGGAAAAGATCTGCGCCCAGGAGGGCGTACCGGTCGAGCCTGCGGTGTATCCACTGGTCATCAAGGCCGGCGGCGGTTCCCCTCGTGACTCGTTGAGTGTCCTCGATCAGCTGCTCGCGGGCGCAGGAGAAGAAGGTGTCACGTATCCGCGCGCGCTCTCTCTTCTCGGAGTCACCGACGTCGCGCTCATCGACGAAGCAGTAGACGCCCTGTCTGCCAGTGACGGGGCCGCGTTGTTCGGCACTGTCGATCGCGTGATGGACGCCGGTCACGATCCACGCCGATTCGCGCTCGATCTTCTCGAGCGCCTGCGTGATCTCATCTTGATGCAGGCTGTTTCCGACGCCAGCGAACGAGGATTGGTCGACGCTCCGGAAGCGGAGCTGGTCACGATGCGTGAGCAGATTCAACGAGTCGGCCCGGCCACGCTCACCCGCTTCGCCGAGACTGTCCATGCCGGACTCAGCGAAATGCGTGGTGCGACGGCGCCGCGGCTGCTGCTCGAAGTGATGTGCGCGCGAATGCTGCTGCCGTCGGCCTCCGACACCGAGTCAGCTGTATTGCAGCGGCTGGAGCGCCTGGAACAAGGTATTCCGGCTGCCGGAGTCGCGGCTGCTCCTCGCGCGGCAGCAACGCCGGCACCCACCGTGCCGCCGCTCGAACCGGAGATTGCTTCCAAGTTCCAACGGCCCTCTCAACGCAAGGCCGAGCCTGAGGCACGGCCGGAACCAGCCGCGCCTGCTCCAGCTGCGGCGCCGCCGGTTGTGGAGGCTCCTGTCGTCGAACCTCCGGTAGCGGCAGTTCCCGTCGTCGAGACTCCCACTGTCGAGATCGTGGAACCGCCGGTTGCCGAAGCTCCGGTGGGTGAAGCTCCGGTTGCCGAAGCTCCAATAGTTGAAGCTCCTGTGGTTGAACCACCGGTTACTGCTTCTGTCGAGGCGGAAGAGCTGATCGGGCTTGCCGAGCCGGAACCCGACTACGAGCCCGAGCCCGAGCCCGAGTTCGACGAGCCGGCGGTTGCCGAAGCGGCGCCGGTCTCGGCAGGCCCCACAGTCGAGACTCTCCGTGAATCGTGGAACACCTTGCGCAACAAGGTCGGTGAACGAAACAAGGTTCTTCCAGCCATGCTGTCCGCTGCGACGGTTCACGACGTGCGTGGACATGTCGTTGTCATCGCTCACGGCTCACCGGTCCTGGGTGCTCGTGTGACGCAACCGCACAACGCGGCGGTCATTTGCGAGGTCCTTGCCGAAATGTTCGGTGGCACTTGGCAGGTCGAGTATCAAGAAGGTGCGCCTACAGCGCCGACAGTATCGAGCGCAACCAAGGCGACGGAAGCTCCGAGCCGCCCTGCCGCTGCGCCCCGCTTCTCGCGCCCCAGTCAGGAGCGCGCAGCGCAGCAGCCCAAGGCCCCGCAGCCCCAGCGCGGAGATTCGGACGACATTCCGCCGCCCGAGGCCCCCGACTATCCGGAAGACCCTGGACCGGCCCTTGCTCCTGAGGTCGACTACGAGGCAACTCCTCCGCCTGCAACGCCGGAGGACGAGGACGAGATGTTTGCGGAGGCGGCTGAGCCCGCTGATCCGACTGCCAGACGTGATCCCGAGGATGTTGCAAAGGAACTCCTCAAGGACGTCCTCGGAGCTCGCCGCCTCGAAAGCTGAGTTGCCGAGTCGGTCCGTGTGCGTGAAACAGCTGTCGGAATCCAGCTGCACCACTGTGTGATCGAATTGTTATAAGTGCCGTTCCCTTTGTGCGCGCGCGTCTCGAAAGCGCGCCGGCTCGGCCTCGCAAAGCTGAATTGTATGTGGCTGGTTTGCTGGCACATTCGTTCGCTCAGTTCCGGTGTAACGAAACGTCGATTCGGACGATGGTCGCCGAAGAATATCTGGAATTTCTCGTTGTCTGATGGGCATTCGAGTGCTGCTGTTAAATTTCGGTGTGTCACGAATGTTCAGATTGATAGTTGTCGGATGTTTGATTTGCGGGGATCGACCAATTTGGGACATTCGGCGAATTGGCCACATATTCGGCATTGCGGCATTTCGGTGCATATTCAACTGAATATTTGCCGATCGCGAGAAAATGGCGGCCGTGAAACCGGGATCCGGTACGGATGTTCAAGCAGGAGCATGACCGGTTACGAAGCAAATAAGTAACTCCGAGTTACAGCTAACTCTCGATTGCTGTCAAATTGCTGAAACACGTTCATTGCGCCGAACAACCTTTGTTATTTGTTTATGCCTTGAGGTGAATCTGCGTTTTACACACCGATGAGGGCGTGGTTAGTCTTCGGTCGATTGAGTCTCCCGTGGATGCGCGCGAAAATAGGAAGTGTAAGATGACTGAAGATTCAACTAATCCTGCGATTGCGATAGTCGGGATGAGCATGTGGTCCCCCGGTGCACATGATCTGCAAGGATTTTGGGAGAACGTCCTCGCGCGTCGGATGCAATTCCGAAAGTTTCCGGAGTCACGGATGTCCCTCGACGACTACTGGAGCGCGAGCCCTGACGACGTCGACAAGACATACGCCGATCGCGGCGCGTTCATGGATGGTTTCGAATTCGACTGGGTCGGTCGCCGGATACCGGAGCGGACCTTCAAGTCGACAGATCTCACACACTGGTTGGCTCTGGAAACAGCACTCGGGGCTTTGACCGACGCGGGCTACAGCCGAGGATCGGTACCCACTGGACGCAGCGCCGCAATCGTCGGCAACTCCCTCACCGGTGAAGAATCCCGGATGTGGTCGATGCGTTTGCGTTGGCCTTACGTCAAGCGCGCACTCGCTGTCGCAGCCGAAGCGCGCCAGTTGGACAGTTCCGTCGCCGATGCTCTCGCCGAGACGATGGAAGAGGTCTACAAGGGCCCATTGGTGGAGCCGAGTGAAGACACTCTCGCCGGCATGTTGTCGAATACGATTGCCGGCCGGATCTGCAATTATCTCGACTTCAACGGCGGCGGGTACGTCGTGGACGGTGCGTGCGCGTCCGGAATGCTCGCGGTGGCGACTGCAGCCGAAAAGCTGGCGTCCGGCGCGGCCGACTTCGTCTTGGCAGGGGGAGTCGACGTCAGCTTGGATCCTTTGGAACTGGTGGGATTCGCCCGTTTGGGTGCACTGACCCGTGGCGACATGAACGTGTACGACGCAAGCCGAAGCGGATTCATCCCGGGTGAAGGTTGCGGATTCGTGGCCTTGAAACGACTCGAGGACGCCAGGGCGGACGGCGACTACGTGTACGCGACGATTCGCGGCTGGGGCATCTCCACCGATGGCAAGGGTGGAATCACCAAGCCCCGCGCCGAAACTCAGGCCGAGATGATCCGTCGCGCATACTCGCGAGCGGGATTCGCGGCCAGCGAGGTTGCCTTCGTCGAAGGACACGGAACTGGTACTCCCGTCGGAGACCCCGTCGAACTGGCCGGCGTCCAGCAGGCCGCTCAGACGGACGGGCCCGTCGAGGCTCGTAGCATCGGCATGACGTCACTGAAGTCGTTGATCGGGCACACGAAGGCGGCGTCGGGCATCCTTGCGCTGATCAAGGCGACCATGGCCGTCAATCAACGAATCCTTCCGCCGCTCGCCGGTTGCACCGACCCGAACCCGGCGTTCGGAACCGAAGCGCCGGCACTCTTTCCGCTCGTCAACGGTGAGATCAGAGATCCGTCCGAGAAGATGCGTGCCGGTGCGCAAGCCATGGGTTTCGGCGGTATCAACTGCCACGTCGCGATCGAATCGGCTGATGCACCATCCAGCAAGCTGACACCCTCGCAAGACGTCCGCACGATGATGGCGTCGTATCAGGACACCGAGGTTTTCGTACTTTCTGCAGATTCTGCGATGGACTTGGCGACCCGAGCGCGGGATGTTGCAGATATGGCGGTTCCGTTGAGTGTTGCCGAGCTGCTGGACTTTTCGGCGAAGCTCTCTCGCGTGATCTCGCCGACCGCGCCCTTCCGTGCTGCAGTGGTGGCCGGACGTCCCGCGCAGTTGGCCGAACGCATGCGTCAGCTTGCCGTGATCTGCGAGAACTCCGCTCCTGCATCCGGCCAGGTGAAGGTCGTGAGCAACGAGATCTCGATCTCGAACGCCGTCCACCATGACATCGGATTCCTGTTCCCGGGACAGGGATCCCAACAACTCGAGATGGCGCGCGTGCTGATCGAGCGCTTCGAGTGGGCACGCGAACTGGCGACCCAGGCGGACGGCTGGTTGGAGGGAGTTGGAGCGGAGGCGATCACGCCTCGAATTCTGCGGAACCCGGTCAAGAGCGCTGACGCTGCGGAATTGGCGAAGTGGAAGCGGGATCTCGCCCAGACGCAGTTCACCCAGCCTGCCGTCGCTTTGGCTTCGCTGCTCTGGTTCGAGTACCTCCGCCGATTGGGTGTCACACCCAGTGCTGTCGCCGGCCACAGTCTCGGCGAGTTGACCGCGCTCTACGCGGCAGGAGCTTACGACCAGAAGACGCTGATCACCTTGGCTGCGGCGAAGGGTGCGGCCATGGCTGTCAGTGGTGGTGGAAACGGCGCGATGGCGAGCCTGACCTGCGACCGATCGACGGCTGAGGCGATCATCGCGGAAACAAAGGGTTACGCGACCGTCGCGAATCTGAATACGCCTACACAGACCGTGGTTTCGGGCACCAAAGACGCGGTCGACGATGTGGTTGCCATCGCGAAGACGCGCGGAGTGTCGGCTCAGGCGCTTGCCGTGTCGAATGCTTTCCACTCCGAGATGATGAACGAGGCCGAACGGGAGCTGAAGTCCACTGCGCCCGTTGACGAGCAAGTCGATTCGTTGACTTGCCCCGTGTATTCCTGCGTCGAAGGGGAACGCGTACAGACGCCACTGGCACTTCGCGAATTGGTCACCAAACAGGTTGTCTCACCGGTCGACTGGGTCAAGACGGTAAGTGGAATCTCGCAGGACGTGGACCTGCTCGTCGAGGTCGGACCCGGCCGTGTGCTGACCGGGCTCACCAAGGCGATCAATGGGACCGACGGCGTGCGCTGCTTCCCCGTTGCGTCCAAGTCCGGACGCGACGAGGACTTCAATGTCGCACTGGCCGCGGTGTACGTACACGGCGCTCAGGTCCGATGGAACGAACTTTTCGACGGCCGGTTCGTGCGCGAATTCGTTCCTGCCGATCAGAAGGTGTTCATCGAGAACCTGGCCGAGGCGAAGCTGACGGTTACCTCTGCTCCCGAACCGCTCGCACTTGGTACGTCCGGCGGGGATCCGGCTGCGGCGCTGGCCGATTACCTGAGCCGACGCGGGACCTTCCTCGTCGACGTGATTCGTGCTGATGTAGGCAGTGGAGCGACTTCTCCGTCTTCTCCATCTGCTCCGACTTCGCGGGCAGTCACCAACGGCCACGAATCCGTGGCAGCGAAAGCTCCTTCGCCGGTTTCGGCTCCGGTAGTCGAAGAGCCGGCTGACGCGGGCGCTGGGTCCGTGGAAAGTGAGCTGATCAGGATCCTCGCCGATACGACGGGATTCCCCGCCGAGTCGATCACGACGGATCTGCGTCTGCTCGATGATCTGAATCTCGACTCGATCAGTGCGGCAGAGGCTATTTCGAAGGTTGCGCATCAGTTCGAGGTTGTCGACCTCGACCCTGCCGAGTTGGCCAATGCCACGATCGGAGAAGCAGCATCGCTGATCCTTGCGGCATCACCGAATCCCGGTTCTGCCGTTCCAGCAGCGAGTTCGGTGCAGTCGGACGTGTCGCGAATACTGCTCGAGGTAATCGCGGAGGACACCGGATTTCCGGTGGAGTCTCTCGATGTGGATCTCCACCTGCTCGACGACCTGAACATGGACTCGATCAAGGCTGCCGATGCGATAGCAACTGTGGCAACGCGATTGGGTGTTCAGGGTGATCTGGATCCGGCCGAACTCGTCAACGTCAGCCTGGGTGAACTCATCGAAGTGCTCGATCGATCCGCGAAAGAGAAGTCGGGGCAGCAACAGCCGGTTGCGCGGGCGCTGCCGGTGAAGGCAAAGGGCCTATCAGCCGACAGCTTCACCTGGGTTCGCGATTACACCCTGGAAAAGGTTCGGAGCGAGACAGCGTTGCACGGAGTCCGAGACCTCACGGACACGACGTTTGTCGTCATCGGTGACGACGCCGGTTTGGTCGGAAGGTTGGAATCCGAACTGCGAGGGCGTGGTGCTCAGGTCGACATTCGCACATTCTCCGACGGCGCTCCTGCGAATGCACAGCACGTGGTTGCCGTAATGCCGCGTGTGACCGATGATTCCGTCACCGAAATCGGCTTGCGCCGTGGGATCGAACACATGTACAAGATGGTTCCGGCGCAGCAAAGTGGAGGCGCACGAACCACATTGGCAGTGATTCAGTTCACCGATGTCGAGTTGGGCAATCCGGCGCCGGTATCGAGTGCGGCGGCTTTTGCCGCTTCGGTGCATCACGAGCGCCCCGAACTGGATGTCCGCGTCATAGGATTCGACGGCTCGACTGCGGACGCGGTGGTGGCAACCACCGTCGTCTCCGAGTTGGATTCGGTTGCATCCTATGTGTTCGCGACTCACGACACCGAGATGGGACGCACGGCACTGCAACCGCGGGTTCTCGCCTCGAGCGACTACACCGTCCGCGAGAGCGGGTTGGGAAGTTCGGATGTAGTGGTCGTGACCGGTGGCGCGAAAGGCATCATGGCGCAATGCGCTCTGGCTCTCGGCCGAAAGACAGGCGCCGAACTAGTGCTGATCGGAAGCTCTCAGCGACAAGCGGGTGACGAAATCGCTTCCACTCTTGCGGACTTCACGTCTGCCGGATTGAGCGCTCACTACTATCGCTGCAACGTCACGGATGCTGCGGCGGTGGCCGGCGTCGTCGCCCAGATCGAGGTCGAGGTTGGGCCGATCACCGGGTTTGTCCACGGTGCGGGGGCGAATGTTCCGCGGCGGTTCGAGAGAGTCGACAGCGCTGCGGCTTTCAAGGAGGTCGCACCTAAGGTCCTGGGCGCAGCCAACTTTGTCGAAGCGCTCGCTGATCGCGACTTGAAGCTGTTCGTGGGCTTCTCCTCCATCATCGGATTCACAGGTATGCCCGGAAACAGCTGGTATGCATACGGAAACGAGCTTCTCGACGAAATGGTGATGCGGTATGCCGCCGGGCACCCGAAGACTCGGACGTTCTCGCTCGCGTACAGCGTGTGGGGGGAGATCGGCATGGGCGCCCGCATGGGCAGTGTCAACCACCTCGCGAAGATGGGTGTCATGCCGATTTCCACGGCTGCGGGAGTGGATCATTTCCTTCGCCTGGTCGACAGCGGACCCGAGACAAGTCGTATCGTCGTGACCAGTCGACTCGGCGGTCTGGACACCTGGGCGCCGGCAGCACCGGCTCTGCCGGCGGTGTCGCGGTACATCGACCAAGTGGTGACCTTCGAGCCGCAGGTAGAACTGGTTACCCGGACGACGTTGTCCACCTCGGCAGATCCTTTTGTCCTCGACCATGTCTGGAAAGGATCGGCGCTGCTTCCGACGGTGTTCGGACTCGAGGCGATGTCGCAGGCGGCGGCCTATGTCACCGGACGCGTGACTCTGGGCCGCGTCCGCATCGACGACATCAAGCTGGATCGACCGATCGTCGTCGACACGGTCGAGGGCACCAGAGTCGAGATCAAGGCAAGCGTCGTGGAGCAGGATCGTGATGCTGCAGGAACGCGGGTGCATGTCACGATCGGCACCGAACGGACCGGGTACGGACGGCCCCATTTCTCGGCCGACTTCATCTTCGGGCTGGACGAAACACTGCCGGAGTTCGAGAAGGAGTTGCCGCGACCGGTGCTCGACATCGATCCGTTGGACGATCTCTACTCGTGGTTGCTGTTCCAGGAGGGCGATTTCCGCCGACTCGAAGAGATCTCGAGCCTCGATTCCGAGCACATTCTCTTCAGCGCTATTTCGCGAGCCGACCGTAAGCAGCACCTCCTCGGTGATCCCTACTTCCTCGATTCCCTGCTCCAATCGGGTCAGATCATGGTTCCGCGGGAGATCTGCCTTCCGGTCAACATTGCGCGAATCGACATGTACGACGGACGATTCGAGGCTCGTTCGTTCACCGCGTACGCCTACGACAAGGTGCAGACAGAGACCCACATGCAAGCCGACGTGGCGGTGGTGAAGGACGGACGAGTGGTGATGCAGCTCGAGGGATATCGCTCCCAGATTCTCTCCCACGACGAAAGCCGTCCTACGGCTGAGGAAATCGCGGATCCGACTGCGCGCGACGCACAGATCATTCTCGACAAGCTCGCGCAACACAGCCGGGCGTTGGGAGTGAAGAGCCCGCGGGTTGTGGTCGCGCATACCCCGGGGATTCACGAGTTGACCAAGTCGGAACGCCACGAGCAGGAGAAACCGATCGCCGAGGCGGCCGTGAACATTCATCTCGATGAGGATGTGGTGATCAAATGAGTAATGCCTTTGCCATCGAATGGCAGGAAACCGGAAAGCCCGTCGTCGTCGGTGATATTCCGCCCTCTGTGGATGTCTCGCTCTCGCACGACGGCAGCAAGTCACTCAGTTCGGCCGGCGACTGGCCTCAGGGGTGTGACATCGAACCGATTCGCTCCCGAACCGCCGTGCAGTGGAAGGCGCTTCTGGGTTCGGCGCGGATTCCGCTGCTGGACGAGTTGATCGCAGGCGGCGAATCACTCGATCGTGCGGGAACCAGGCTGTGGGCGGCGGCCGAGGCGATCCGAAAGGCCACGGGGCAGATGTCGGTTTCTCTGGCGATGGGCGCCAGGGAGGACGACGCAGTGACCTTCCGCGGCGGCGCAGAGGGAAGCGTGGTGGTTCTGACTTTTCCAGCTCTGTTGACGGACAACGAGGAGCGGATTCTCGCGTTTGTGACTCATGAGGAGGATGCGGAGGAACCGGCGCAGGACCCGGCACCGCAGTTCGACTCCGGACCGTTGTCGGCGAAGTCTCTCGCGCAGTTCGATCCGATGGCCTACGGCTCCGACGTGCATGTGGTGGCCCGGAGCGGCTATCCGGCGGTGTCGATCCGGTTCCCCGTCGGGTTCCGGGACGCGTGCAACGTCGGTGGATCAGTGGGGTTCGCGAGCTTCGCGCTGTGGTTGGGCGCTTTGCGAGAGAGGGGAACCGGACCGATCTCGAAGCAGATCGTGGAGGACATGGCGACGGGTCGTTGGGGCATGGTGACCAACAACTCCGAGGTGTTCATCGATGCGAACCTGTACACCGACGACATTGTCGAGGGGACGATCTGGATCACCGAGCTCACCGGTCCGGATCGGGCAACCACCAATCTGCATGTCGAATGGTGCCGGGTCGACGGCGAGACGCGCACTCACATCGGGTGGAGTGCGATGCAGACGACGTGGGTGGAAATCCTCTCCCACGGTGTGGTGGCGGCACGGCCGATGCCGCAGTACTTCCACGATTTCATCGAGCCGATGACGATTCCGACGGGGACGAAGAACATCGCTGTTCCCACCGAACCGAAGAACGTCGATCGTGGTTCCGTGATCCGCTCGGCTCCGATGGTGCCGCGCAATCCGTACCTGCTCGAATCCGAGGTGTTCTCGACGACGTTGCAGGACGGAAACGTCGTGGGCAACATCTACTTCGGCAACTATTACATCTGGCAGTCGAGGGTTCGGGACAAGTTCCTGGTCCGTTCTCAGCGTGAGGCCATGGCGGCCAGAGGCGCTCTCGGGGAACTTCGTTGTGTGCACACCAGGGTTGAGCATCTGCGCGAGGTCATGCCGTTCGACGACGTCCTGGTCACGATGTCCTTGTCTGCCCTCTACGAGAGGGGGATCGACCTCGAGTTCGAGTACTTCAAGGTCAATGAGGACGGATCACGGGAGAAGCTCGCGATCGCTCGGCACAGAACTGTCTGGACGATGCCGGGCGCTCCGGGAGAACTGGAAATCTCTCCGCCGTCGAAACTTCCACAGTCGCTGATCGATTCGGTGCTGGAGGCGATCGACGGAAAGTAGGCGGGGGATTTTCCGAGATCGAAGTGGAGAGACGGGTTGCGTTTTCCTTGCGGGAGAACGCAACCCGTTTCGATGGGGAGGGGAATGTATGGGTATCGGGGTTTCCAGAAGATCGGTTCTGAAAGGGTCGGTAGTCGGCACAGCGGCTGTTGCTTTGGGTGCAAAGGCAGGTGCTGCTCCGGCGGGGAGTGTGGATATCGAGTCTCCGTTGATTTTTCATTCGCCGGAGTTCGAGCCGTTCTGTGACGAACTACATTCGTTGTCAACGCTTTCCGGAAACGAGATCACACTGACAGCGCAAGTGGGGCAACATGCCTTTCATCGGGATTTTCCCTCGTCCCCAGCACTGTCGTACCGCAGCGGAGAGATCGGTGGCGGTTATCTGGGCCCTACCGTCGAGGCGCATTCCGGCGAGCCGATCATGTTGACGTTCGAGAACGATCTGACCGGACATCCGTTGGCAGCGGACATGGATATGACGCTGCATGGAATGCAGGCAGACTTTCGCGCTAACCCGCCGACGTCGTTGCACTTGCACGGAGGAGTCACTTCACCTGAGAGCGACGGCCATCCGGAGCTGCTGGTGATGCCGGGACAGGCTGCGATGCATCACTTTTTGCACGGTCAGGAAGCCGCCCACCTCTGGTATCACGATCACGCGATGGGCATCACCCGGCTCAACGTCTACGCCGGTCTGATCGGCAACTATCTGATCAGGGATGAATTCGACACCGGCAAACTGGGAAATCCGTTGGGGTTGCCGGCCGAGGAATTCGAGATCCCGTTGATCCTGCAGGAGAAGATCTTCACGCCGACAGGCGCCCAGAACGGCCGATCCACCATCTTGATCCCGGAAGGATCGTGGGAAGGCGGCGCGGTGGGCGACGTCGGCTTGGTCAACGGCAAGGTGTGGCCGGAACTGGCTGTGGCTCGGGGCCTTTACCGCTTCCGCATCGTCAATGCGTCGTCGGCAAGTGTGTGGAATCTTCACTTCTCGAACATGATGACGTTCTGGGTCATCGGCAACGACGCCGGAATGCTCGACGCGCCCGTCGCGGTCAATGCCTTCCGCTGCGCACCGGGGGAGCGGTACGACCTCCTCGTCGATTTCACCGGACTGTCGGAGGGTTCGACGGTGGAGCTTCGCAACGACGAGGCGCCCCCGCTACCCGCCGCTGTCATCGGTGAAGTGACGATGCCGCTGTTCTGCCGGTTCCGCGGTGACGCCAGGCGCGGATTCACCGGTGGTGTTCCGTCGCAACTGCGCGGTGGGCGCCGGCAACGTGACGTTCTCGCCCCGTTGGAGCAGCCGACGGTAATTCGCACGGTGACGGTGAGCCAGCAACTGGAACTGCGGAATCCACCGGCTCAGATGACGCTGAACAACCTGACGTTCAGCACCACGGACGTCGAGAGGCCGCGGCAAGGCACCGTCGAGCAGTGGAACATCGTCAACACCACGCCGGACCCGCATCCGATACACCTGCACCTGGTGAATTTCCGGATTCTCGGCAGAACACCGATGCGGACGCTGGAGTACTTGATCCGCCATCCGCAGCCGGTGATCGGCAACAAGTGGACTCCGTCGCCCGACGGGTTCGAGGCGGGGCCGATGATCGCGCCGGCGCCGTGGGAAGCGGGGATGAAGGACACCGTGAGGGTGGACGGCGGCACTGTCACCCGGATCATCGTGCGATTCCCCACCGCGGATGAGCTGGGTTTCGATCCCGACGCGATGTTCGATCGTCTTCCGAGCGGTGTGATGACGGGTAGTGGGATGACGGGCGGTGGGCGCCACGATATGGCTGATTCTGGTCGACTCCAGGGATACGTGTGGCATTGCCATCTACTCGATCACGAAGATCACGACATGATGTTGCCGTATCGCATCGTGCCGTGAGTGCTTCCGGGGGCGCACCCGAAATGAACCGAAGCGGGCAGGCGTTCGCGCACCTGATCACCTCGGTCACCTAGCAGGATCGCTTCGGTCCTTCCCATGAATTTGGAACACGTTCTACAGTGAAAGGGCTGAGGTCTGTACCTCGGCCATGCGTCACCACCGAAGGTGGCGCGGACGATCTGCAGACCGGTTCGACGAATTACACGGAAGGAACACCTCACAGTGACCACAGAGGCATTCATTTATGAAGCCATCCGTACCCCGCGAGGCCGCGGCAAGAAGACCGGGTCGTTGCACTCGGTCAAGCCGATCTCGCTGGTCACGGGTCTGATCCAGGAACTGCGCGTGCGCTTTCCCGACCTCGACGAGGACCGGATCTCCGACCTCATCCTGGGCGTCGTCACCCCCGTTGGCGATCAGGGAATGGACATCGCCCGCGTTGCAGTCAACGATGCAGGACTGCCCGACACCGTCGGTGGCGTTCAGCTCAACCGTTTCTGCGCTTCCGGCCTCGAGGCCGTGAACATGGCTGCTCAGAAGGTTCGGTCCGGCTGGGACGAACTGGTGATTGCCGGTGGCGTCGAGTCGATGTCCCGCGTTCCGATGGGATCCGACGGTGGACCGTGGGCACTCGACCCCGCCACCAACTACGACAACTACTTCGTGCCGCAGGGCGTCGGCGCAGACCTCATCGCCACCATCGAGGGCTTCTCGCGTGACGACGTCGACGCATACGCCGTGCGCTCGCAGGACCTCGCCGCCAAGGCGTGGACCGGCGGATACTTCGCCAAGTCGGTAGTGCCGGTCAAGGACATCAACGGCATCACCATCCTCGACAACGACGAGCACATGCGTCCGGGCACCACGGCAGAGAACCTCGCCGGCTTGGCTCCCGCGTTCGGTGTGATCGGTGAAATCGGCGGATTCGACGCCGTGTCGCTGCAGAAGTACCACTGGGTCGAGAAGATCAACCACGTTCACCACGGCGGCAACAGCTCGGGAATCGTCGACGGCGCTGCCCTCGTGCTCGTCGGTAGCGAGCAGGCCGGCAAGGACATGGGTCTGACGCCGCGCGCTCGCGTCGTCGCCACCGCCACCAGCGGCGCCGACTCCACCATCATGCTCACCGGCCCGACGCCGGCGTCGAAGAAGGTTCTGGCAGCTGCCGGCCTGACGGTCGACGACATCGACCTCTTCGAGATCAACGAGGCATTCGCTTCCGTCGTCCTGAAGTTCCAGAAGGACCTGAACATCCCGGACGAGAAGCTCAACGTCAACGGCGGCGCTATCGCCATGGGCCACCCCCTCGGTGCAACCGGCGCGATGATCACCGGAACGATGGTCGACGAGCTCGAGCGTCGTGGCGGCAAGCGCGCCCTCATCACCCTGTGCATCGGCGGCGGTATGGGCGTTGCCACCATCATCGAGCGCGTCTGACGCGGCGTCCGTCCTTCCAACGAGGCTTACCAGGAGTCAAGCAAAGTGACTGATCAGAACATCATCAACTGGGACCAGGACGCCGACGGCATCGTCGTGCTCACCATCAATGATCCCAACCAGGGCGCAAACACCATGAACGACGCGTACATCGCGTCGATGAAGGCCACCGTCGACCGTCTGGTCGCCGAGAAGGACTCCATCACCGGTGCCGTCATCACTTCCGGCAAGAAGACCTTCTTCGCCGGTGGCGACCTCAAGAACATGATCAAGGTCGGCCCCGAGCAGGCCGAGGAGATCTACAACCACAGCGTCGAGATCAAGGCAGACCTGCGTCGCCTCGAAACTCTCGGCAAGCCGGTCGTCGCCGCCATCAACGGCGCGGCACTCGGCGGCGGCCTCGAGATCGCTCTCGCGACCCACCACCGCATCGCGGCAGACGTCAAGGGAGTCAAGATCGGCCTGCCCGAGGTCACCCTCGGCCTGCTGCCCGGCGGCGGCGGCGTCGTGCGCACCGTGCGGATGCTCGGCCTGCAGAACGCGCTCATGGGCGTCCTGCTCCAGGGGCAGCAGCGTGGACCCGTTCAGGCCAAGGAAGTCGGCCTCATCGACGAGGTCGTCGGCTCGGTAGAAGAACTGGTTCCGGCTGCGAAGGCATGGATCAAGGCCAACCCCGAAGGCGGCGTTCAGCCGTGGGATGTCAAGGGCTACAAGATCCCTGGCGGAACTCCGTCCACTCCGGCATTCGCTGCCAACCTTCCGGCGTTCCCCGCGAACCTGCGTAAGCAGCTCAAGGGCGCTCCGATGCCGGCTCCGCGCGCCATCATGGCCGCAGCCGTCGAAGGCTCGCAGGTCGACATCGACAACGCGCTGCTCATCGAGGCTCGCTACTTCACCTCGCTGGTGACCGGCCGCGTCGCGAAGAACATGATCCAGGCGTTCTTCTTCGACCTGCAGTCGATCAACGGCGGCGGTTCACGTCCGGCAGGCATCGAGAAGTCCACCATCAAGAAGGTCGGCGTCCTCGGCGCAGGCATGATGGGCGCGGGCATCGCGTACGTCTCCGCGAAGGCCGGCTTCGACGTCGTCCTCAAGGACGTCAGCATCGAGGCTGCCAACAAGGGCAAGGCGTACGCCGAAGGCATTGAGGCCAAGGCACTCTCGCGCGGCAAGACCACGCAGGAGAAGTCCGACGCACTCCTCGCCAAGATCACCCCGACGGCTGACCCGGCAGATTTCGCCGGCGTCGACTTCGTCATCGAAGCAGTCTTCGAGAGCCAGGAACTCAAGCACAAGGTGTTCCAGGAGATCGAGGACATCGTCGATCCCAAGGCACTGCTGGGCTCGAACACCTCGACGCTGCCCATCACGGGTCTCGCCACCGGCGTGAAGCGTCAGGAAGACTTCATCGGGATCCACTTCTTCTCGCCCGTCGACAAGATGCCGCTGGTGGAGATCATCCGCGGTGAGAAGACTTCCGACGAGACTCTGGCTCGCGTGTTCGACTACGTCCAGGCGATCCGCAAGACGCCGATCGTGGTCAACGACTCGCGTGGCTTCTTCACCTCGCGTGTCATCGGCACCTTCATCAACGAGGCCATCGGCATGCTCGCCGAGGGCGTCGAGCCTGCCACCATCGAGCAGGCCGGTATGCAGGCTGGTTACCCGGCTGCGCCGCTTCAGCTTTCGGACGAGCTCAACCTCACCCTCATGCAAAAGATCCGCAAGGAATCTGCCGACGCCGCCAAGGCCGAAGGCAAGGAACTGCCGGCAGATCCGGCCGGCGAGGTCATCAACACCCTCGTCGAGAAGTTCGATCGTAAGGGCAAGCTCGGTGGAGCCGGCTTCTACGATTACGCCGAGGGCAAGCGCACCGGCCTGTGGTCCGGACTCCGCGAGAACTTCAACTCCGGAACCTCCGACGCCCCGATCCAGGACCTCATCGACCGCATGCTGTTCATCGAGGCGATCGAGACGCAGAAGTGCTTCGACGAGAACGTCCTGATCACCACGGCGGACGCCAACATCGGCTCCATCATGGGCATCGGATTCCCGGCCTGGACCGGTGGCGTTCACCAGTTCATCGTCGGTTACGAGGGCGGCACGGCCGGCTTCGTCGCTCGTGCAAAGGAACTCGCTGCGCAGTACGGCCCGCGGTTCACCCCGCCGGCTTCGCTAGGGGCATAGCCCCCGTGGGCCTTTTTGGTAGTTACGGCTACCAAAAAGGCGCACAGGGGTTTATCCCCAGCTTGTGAGATATCCACAGACGAACTCCGACAGCGAATTTCACGTCAGTCCTGTCGGAGTTCGGCCTGACGCTTGGTGCCATGACTACGTCTCATGGTGGAAGCGAGTTTCTCCGGATTCTCGATGCGCAATCCGGTCTGGTACGGCAACAGCAACTCTCGTCATTCGGATACAACCGAGGGATGCTGCGGAACTTTCTGGACCGCGGCGAATGGCAGCGCGTTCTACAAGGCGTGTATGCAGTGACCGCTGGCCCGCTCACCAGAGAAATGATCTTGAACGCCGCTTGGCTTTATGGTGGCGCGCAAGCGATTCTGAGCCACGACACTGCAGCTGAGGAATGGGGAATGCGTCGCATCGACGCAGACAAGCCAGTCCATGTCACCGTGCCCTACGGCAAGTCCGCTCGCTGTCAGTCCGCGACAATCCGCCGAGTTCCAGCGCGAACGTCGGGTGCACTTGTCAGAGTGGGTGGCGTGGTTCACCCCGGGGTAGTCGTCCACCGCTCCCGAGCCCACCGATACATCGGCGTGCCGTCAGTCATACCTCGAACGTCGCGGGCGGATACCGCGATTGATCTTGCGACCGCCGAATCCACAGCGCGAAGCGCCTACGTTTCACTCATCACCACGGTGACAAATGCGCGAATTCCGTTGAACGATGTGCGTCGTCGGATTGACGAACGAACACCACATCGATTCAAGGGCGCGCTTTCCGATGCGGTACGACTCCTGGCAGACGGGGTGCAGTCAACGCTCGAATACCACTATGCGGTCGACGTGGAGCAGGCGCACGGGTTGCCGTCGGCCAGACGCCAGTCTCCGGTCCGCGTCGACGGCCGCACGCTGTACGAGGACTGCGATTACAGCGAAGTCAATGTGCCGCTGATCGTGCGTCTCGACGGTCGGTGGGCGCATTCCATGGCAGAAGTGGCATTTCGTGATCGCCGCCGTGACAATGCGGCAGAGCTGGCAGGTCGTCCGCGGTTGGTCTACGGATTCGACGAGGTGATGAAGACCCCGTGCCAGGTTGCACATGAAGTGGAGACGGTCTTGCGGCGCGGAGGCTGGGTGAGGACGCAGTCGGGTGCCTGCGGCACCTGTGCGCCTTTTTGGTAGTGCCGACTACCAAAAAGGCGCACAGGGGCTTTGCCCCTAGGCCTTCCACCACGGGCGAAGCGGCACATGCGCCTCACCCTTGGGGCCGAGCTTCACGGCCAGAACCTGGTGCAGCTGAACGACATTGCGCTCGAACCCGAGTCGTGAGCCGGCCATGTACAGGCCCCAGACGCGGGCGGTTCCTTCGCCGACCTCGGCGACGCACGCGTCCCAGTTGTCGACGAGATTCTGGCACCATCCGGCGAGCGTCAGTGCGTAATGCTCGCGAAGGTTCTCTTCGTGACGCACCTCGAGGCCGACGTTCTGGATCTCGGAGATGATGCGACCCGAACCGGTGAGCTCCCCGTCAGGGAAGACGTACCGGTCGATGAATCCGCCTGCTTTGGCGCTGCTTCGGTTGTCCGGACGGGTGATGCAGTGGTTGAGCAGACGCCCACCCTCACGCAGCTTGCCCTTGAGGAACTCGAAGTACGCCGGGTAGTTTCCGACGCCGATGTGCTCGGTCAGGCCGATGGAGGACACTGCGTCGAATCCGGTCTCGGCCACGTCGCGGTAGTCGGAGAAACGGACCTGGGCGAGATCGGCGAGGCCCTCGTCCTCGATGGCCTTCTGTGCCCAATCCGCTTGCTCGCGAGAGAGAGTCACGCCGATCACCTTGACGCCGCGCCTGGCCGCGTAGCGGACCATCGAGCCCCAGCCACAGCCGATGTCGAGAAGTCGATCGCCCTTCTGGAGTCCGAGCTTCTCGAACACCAGGCGGTACTTGTTCTCCTGGGCTTCTTCGAGCGTCTGTTCCGCATTGTCGTAAGCGGCACAGGTGTACGTCATGGACGGGCCGAGGACGTACTCGTAGAAGGTGTTGGAGACGTCGTAGTGGTGATGGATGACTTCGGCGTCACGAGTCTTGGAGTGACGCAGTCCTTCTGCGACGCGACGCCACCGAGGGAGATGTTCCTGGGGCGGCGGGGCGATGGGCCGCAACAGATCCCAGCCCAGGGAGCGCGTGATGCTGGCGAGCGTCAGTGCGGACGGGCGCTTGAGGTGGAGTTCGTCACCCATGATGCGCAGGATCTCGTACGGATCACCGGGGTGGACGCCCTCGGCTTCGAGATCGCCGGAGACGTACGCGCGGGCCATGCCGAGGTCGCCGGGAGCTGTTGCGAGATAAGTGGTTCCGCGAGTCGACTTGAGGTGCAGTCCGTAGTCGGCATCTTCGGGGCCGGCGGTGCTGCCGTCGTACGCGGTGAATCGAAGCGGCAGCATGCCGTCGGAAAGCGTCTCGAGAATCTCGGCAATAGAGAGCTTGTCCTGGCTTTTGGAGTCTTTGAACGTGGTCATTTACGTTGCACCGCCTTAGAGAATAGATCCAATAAACGGGATTTCGGGTCGTAGCGTTCCTTGAGTCCGATGTACCGGTCGCCGCCGTAGTACAGCTCCTCGAAGTCTTCCTTCGAGTAGTAGGAGTCGGAGTAGAGCGATTTGTGTCCGTCGAAATCGCTGACCTTTTCTTCGATCAGTCGATTTGCTGCCCCCTCGCGCTCACCGGGAACGATCGGCACCGAAGACCAGAAGCCGATGTTGACGTAGGTGCGCTTGGGTTCGAGGGGGTAGAGGGGCCACGGCCGTGATGCAGAAGCGGCGGCAGGGCTTGGCTCGCGAAGACGCAACGGGCACAACCACAGTGGTTCGATCGGGATTTCCTCGAGGAACCACGAGACGAAGTCCGCGGTTCGTTCGATGGGTACCTCGACGTCCTGGACGACGCGTTCGCGCGGGGGCTTGCCCTTGCGCTTTTCGAGGCGATCTCCGATGTCGTACTTGTGGTCGAGGGCGATCAGCTTCCAGTAGAAGCTGCTGCGCAGGTACTGCTTGGGCCAGAAGCGCCGGATCTTCGGGTTCTGTGCACCGAAAGCTCGTGAGCACCAGAACCAGTCGGTGTCCCAGCGCCACAGGTAGTCGCGAATGGTCAAGCGATCCGTCTTGGGCTGGGTGAGTGACGAATGCTGGATCGACCGGTAGAAGATGTCCTGGTCGGTGTAATCGCTGACCGGGCCTTCCTCGTCGGTTTGCGCGCCGAGTGTGAGGTAGCTCTCGGAATCGGTGAAGACCACCCCGTCGAGATAGTCGACGGCGATCCCGTCGTACTCGCGCTCGGTGACGATGCGATCCATCGTTTCTTCGAGTTTCTTCAACGAATCGAAGCGCACGTGGCGCAAGGCGACGTACTTCTTGACGGGTTCGAGTGCGATCTTCAATCGCGTCGAATAGCCAAGGGTGCCGTAGGAATTGGGGAAACCGAAGAACAGTTCGGCGTGTTCGCCGTCCGGTGTTGCGGTGATGATCTCGCCGCTTCCGGTCAGTACGTCGATTTCGAGTACCGACTCGTGCGGCAGGCCGTTGCGGAACGAGGTGGACTCGATGCCCAGGCCGGTCACCGCACCGCCCAGGGTGATGGTCTTGAGTTGAGGCACGACCAGGGGCGCCAGCCCGTAGGGCAGCGTCGCGTCGACGAGGTCCTCGTACGTGCACATGCCGGCGACGTCGGCTGTGCGCGCCTGCGCATCGACGGCGATGACACCTGCCAGACCGCTGACGTCGAGGCCGGGGGCCGACGTCTTGGCGCGAGCGCGGAACAGATTGGATGTCTTCTTTGCCAGGCGTACAGAAGCATCGGCGGGAATGGCGCGGTATGACGCGAGTAGGCGTTCGACGCCTTCTCTGTGCTGCTCGAACCCCATTTCACGCGCAGCATCGGAACCCGGGCCTTGCTTTGTCCGGATTCGATCTAACTTCTGAACTACCCCATTGAACGAGAGAGTCACACCCTGACGCTATCGGTAGTTGCGTGTGCAAGCTATCCGGAGGGGTATTAATGCCCGAATTTGATCGAGTTGTTGCAATCGAACTCGGTAAATGCTCCGAGTGGTGAACCAGCTCACACGGAATGGGTAGATGGTCGAGATACCCGGGCGCAGCAGGCAGTATGGAAAGGAATATCTGCGCAGTTCGAGGTGCGGATTCGGGTAGTCATTCGCGGTATCGAGCCGCGTTGGTCGAGCAAGGAGACGTAGGGCATATGGGTCAGGTCAATGCAATGAGTTCGACAGTCGTCACAGCAGCACCCGACAAGGTGCTCGCGGCGCTCTCGGACTACGAGACGGTTCGCCCGCGAATCCTGTCCGAGCAGTACCTCGACTACAAGGTCGTCGAAGGTGGCCAGGGTGACGGAACCGTCGCGCAGTGGACGCTCAAGGCGACGGAAAAGCGCTCGCGCAACGTCAAGGCGACAGTGACGGTCGACGGCAACGTCATCACCGAGAAGGACGCGAACTCCAGCCTCGTCACCACCTGGACCGTTGCCCCCAACGGCACCGGAACGACGGTGACGACGCTCACCCAGTGGCAGGGTGCCACCGGTATCGGCGGCTTCTTCGAGCGCACGTTCGCTCCGAAGGGTCTGCAGCGCATCCAGGCCCAGGTCCTGGACAACCTCAAGCGCGAACTCGTCTAACCGATCCTGCATCACCGAGATGGCGTCGTACCTTCACCGGTACGGCGCCTTCTTTCACGGGCCGGTAATGATCCGCCCCAATTCGGTGAGTGCGGGGTTTCCGCTTTCCCAGTAATCGCTGTGAACTCCGAACCCAGGCTCCCCGGGAGATCCGGTGAATACCTGCGCGCCGAATTCCGGATCCGACGGGTCGAACCCGTGGACTCCGAGGATCTTGGGGATCAATTGGACCGGATCCCAGAAGGCCGTCGTCGAATGAACATGGTGAGCCACCTCGTCCGAGTCGACGCCGTCCAGGCTCAGTTCGTTCACGCGCTCGGCATCGACGCCGGGGCTTGCGACAAAAACCAGTTCGTCGACGTCGAGAGAAGCGCCACGGGTAGTCGCAGCACCGATGACGGTGCTGCCGTAGGAATGACCGATCACCACGTTGTGCGAAGGCGGGCCGTCATGCGAGGTTCGTAACCCGTCCTGGAAGCTGTCGAGCCTCGGCGCTGCGGAGGTGGCGTACCGATCCGAGGCTGCGTCGGGAATGCCTGGGGGAGCGTCGTATCCGGACCACAGGATCACTGATGTGGCTTCCGTTGGCGCCGCCCTGACCGCCGCGTCGTACATGGCCTTGGTTCGTTGCAGGTCTCCGCCGACGCCCGACAGCCCGGAGCCGGTTCCGGGAACCAGTGTTGCGACGTTGCCGGCGGCATCGGGATTACCGACTGCCACGACGGCATGCCCATCCGTGACCGAGAGAAGGAACGTGTCCGGTCGAAGTTCGCCGCGCACGGCCGTGTATCCGGCAGCTACCGTTCGATCCGGCAACTGCTCGAGCGCAGAGAGGTACCGCCGGTTGTAGTAGTCCCGGTCCAGAGCGGGAAGGCCGTCCCGGCTACCGATGGACGGATCCCACCTCGCCAACGCGTCTTTCTCGTTGGGCGTGAGCGATTCCCAGAGTCGGTGTAGCTCCGTTGGTGTCCCGGGGAGTGTCGACCTCCCGTCGAGGATGTCGAGGACAGTGCGGTCGAGGCGATCAGGCTGATTGCCAAGGAGTGATCCGATCTCTCGGAATGCCGCACCCAGAGCAGTCGCGGCCCGGTTGTCTTCGTCGTCGAGTGCCGTCAATGCAGTGGAGATCTTCTGCTGAAAAACCTTTGCAGCCGTGTCGTTTTCGGAATCTTGCATGGCGTCGGCCAGATTCCACGGCTGCTTCGTCTCAGGTGCCGATACCGCTCCACTGTCTGACACCGTCAAGCCGTGTTCGAGAGTCGCCTCCTCGACCAGGTCCAGAACTGATTTTCGCGCCGCACCGATCGTATTGGACGCTCCGGCATACAGATCCGCAACTACGCGAACTGCAATCGACAGCCGCGACGAGGAAAGCGAGATGCCAGACCACTGCACTGCGGCTGCGCTCGACGCTTGTCCCTGCCAGAATTCGCGGACGGCGTCGATGCTGCGTCCGGCGTCATTGCCGAGGACTTCGATCTGCCGGTCGATGTCGATCAGTTCCGAAGCGCTTGTGCGCAATTTCTCCGGTGACCACGTTCGAAGCTGAGAGACGGTGGGCTGCATCAGTAGGCTCCGCGCAGTTCGGACACCACTTCGCCCTCGGCAGCGTCGTACAGACGTGCTGCGGCAGCGGTTCCCGACGCCATGAGTCCCAATTGCGTAGCCAGGTGCCGGTACGCGTCGGCGATGATGCCGGCATTCCCAGTCGACACAGCCGCGACAGCGGACGAGTTCAGGGCCGCCGCGGCTTCGAAAATC
This sequence comes from Rhodococcus sp. MPR-R1B, assembly GCF_058793255.1. NCBI lineage: Bacteria > Bacillati > Actinomycetota > Actinomycetes > Mycobacteriales > Nocardiaceae > Rhodococcus > Rhodococcus sp. MPR-R1B. The sequence goes on along the minus strand of NZ_JBXAFO010000026.1, from coordinate 32,458 downwards.
GGGCCGGCGGAATCGATCCCCGAGATCTGATCCGCAATTCGAGACAGATCAGCTGAAAGTTGCTGCAGAGCAGCGAAATCTACCTGAAGTATCGGCCCCATGGCAGAACCGTATCCAGGTGAGCGGGCTACCTCGGCGGTGCCGACATACCTGTGGACAAGTGGAATTTCTCCACAGAAGACAGGTCAGGGGGTTGTGAGGAAGGCGGTGACTCCGCTGGTGACGGCGGACGCATATTCCTGCTGACCGTCCGGGCTCGTCATGCGCGCTGCCTCGTCGGCATTTCGCATGTTGCCGAGTTCGACCAGAATCGACGGCCGCTGCGACAGATTGAGTCCCGTCAGATCGGCGCGTGGTGCCAGCCCGTCGTCACCGATGTAGGTCGACGGGGTGAGCCCGGCGGTGACGAGTGAGTCGCGCATGGTTTCGGCAAAGGCGACGGACGGGCCGGCCTGCACCGTGTTCAGCGGGGGCGCGGAGTAGCAGACGTGGAAGCCCTCGGCTCCGGCTGCTGCGCCGTCCGCGTGAATGCTCACCACTACGTCGGCGCCGGAGGAATTGGCAGCTTCGGCGCGTGCGTCGACGCAAGATCCGACGCTGATGTCGTCCGGTCGACTCAGGACCACTGTGGCGCCTTGGCCTTCGAGTTCGCTCTTGACCAGGCTCGCGACTTCCCAGTTGAAGGTGTGCTCGGGGAACCCGGCATCGGTGTTGGTGCCGGTGGTCTGGCAGTTCTTGGTGCCGCCGCGGCCCGTGGGGACCTGGGTGTTGATGCTGTCGTCGTTCGCCCCGCTGTGCCCGGGATCGAGGAAGACGACCTTGCCGGTGAGCGCAGCGGGGACGTCAGCGGCGACAGTGCTCAGCGGAGACACCTCGACCGAAGTCGTGGCCTCGGCAGTCTCGGTCGGAATCGTGCACGCAGCGCTCAGAAGCCCGGCCCCGACCACGGCGATCAGGGCAGTGGAGCGGAACACACGTGATGCCATGTTTGACCCTCTTGATGGTTTTACGGTGTCTGACTGGTTCCGGCGCACCCGCTCACGGTAGCGCGCACCGACTACGCTGGTGGGGATAACTCTGTAGAAAGGACCGCTCGTGCAACCAGGTGGAGCACCCGACATGTCTGCTCTGTTGGCTCAGGCTCAGCAGATGCAGCAGCAATTGATGGCGGCGCAGCAGGAAATGGCTCAGGCCGAAGTGACCGGTCAGGCCGGTGGCGGACTGGTTGTCGCCACTGTCAAGGGCACCGGCGAGGTTGTCGGTCTGCAGATCGATCCCAAGGTCGTCGACCCCGAAGATGTCGAGACGCTGCAGGATCTGGTGATCGGCGCGATCGAGGACGCTTCGCGCAAGGCACAGGAAGTCGCTGCTGAGAAGCTCGGCCCGTTGGCCGGCGGACTCGGCGGAGGCCTTCCCGGTCTCCCCGGCTTCTAGAAACGAGAACGCGTGTACGAAGGTCCGGTTCAGGATCTGATCGACGAACTCGGGAAGCTTCCCGGAGTCGGGCCGAAGAGCGCTCAACGCATCGCTTTTCACCTGCTCTCCGTGGAGCCTCCCGAGATCGACCGTTTGAAAAATGCATTGCAGCGCATCCGTGACGGCGTTCAGTTCTGCACGGTGTGCGGAACTGTCTCCGATCAGGAGAAGTGCCGCATCTGCGCCGACGCACGTCGCGATCGCACGGTGATCTGCGTCGTGGAGGAACCGAAGGACGTCCAGGCCGTCGAGCGCACCCGTGAGTTCAAGGGTCGCTATCACGTGCTCGGCGGTGCGCTCAATCCGCTCTCGGGGATCGGGCCTGACCAGTTGCGTATCCGGGAGTTGTTGGCTCGCATCGCAAATCAGGAGGACGGCGTCGACGTGTCCGAGGTCATCATCGCCACCGACCCCAACACGGAGGGTGAGGCGACAGCTACCTATCTCGTTCGCATGATGCGAGACATTCCGGGGCTGACGGTGTCTCGGTTGGCTTCGGGTCTTCCGATGGGTGGCGATCTCGAATTCGCAGACGAGTTGACGCTGGGTCGGGCATTGTCCGGCCGTCGTGAATTGTCGCGGAACGCTTGATGAGCGGCACGGAGCAAGGTCAGCAGGTGCGTCGTACGTCCGAGCAGACGCGTGCGCAGATCATCGCGTCGGCCGGGAAAGCATTCGCGACTCGGCCGTACCGCGAAATCACGCTCAAGGACATCGCCGAAGACGCAGGCGTCAGCGCGCCTCTGATCATCAAGTACTTCGGTTCCAAAGAGCAGTTGTACGACGAGTTGGTCGACTTCCGGGCAGCGGCGGTCACGGTCTTCGACGCCCCGAACGACTCGCTCGGCGAGCGCATGGTCTCGCTGTTCACCAAGCCGCTGGAGTCGTACAAGCCGCTGTCCATGAGCTTGTTGTTCATGAGCGGCGTCAGTGAAGAGAGCAACCGCAAGCTGCGCGAGAACTATTCGACGCAGATGATCGACACCCTCGCCGGTCGCCTGTCCGGCCCCGACGCGAGATTGCGCGCGGAACTGGCGATGTCGATGGTGGTCGGAGTGGCGATCATGCGCCGACGGATGATGGCCGGCCATGCCACCGGCACCCAGGACGAGGTGGTTGCGCTGTACGCACCGCTGGTGCAAAAGCTGCTCGACGGGTGAGCGGCGTCACAATTCTTGCTAGGTAAATATCCGTTCACCTAATGTAGGTGAACGGATATTTACCTAGTGAGAACAGGCGGTGTGGGGTGACGACGCTCGACCGTCCGCCGGGCACGCCTGCAGTCACCACCTCCGATGCGGGACTCGCGCAGCCGCGCTCCCGCTTCCTGTTCCCCATCGTTGTCGCCGCCGCAGTGTTCCAGGCTGTTCTGCAGACGGTCATCGTTCCACTGCTGCCGGAGTTGCCGCACTTCACCGGCGCTGGACGCACGGCCGTGTCCTGGCTGGTGACCGTCACGCTGCTGGTCGGCGCTGTCGTCACTCCCATCTTCGGTCGACTCGCCGACATGTTCGGCAAGAAGAAGATGCTTCTGGTTGCTTTCTCGATGATGACTCTCGGCTCGATGTTGTGTGCGCTGTCGTCGGACATCGCTGTCCTCATCTTCGCGAGAGCGTTGCAGGGGGCCGGGTCGGCAGTCATCCCCATCGGAATCTCCATGCTCCGTGACGAATTGCCACGCAACAAGGTCAACGGCGCAGTGGCCATGATGAGTTCGACGCTCGGCGTCGGAACCGCTTTGGGCATACCGTTTTCCGCGATGATCGCGCAGTACTCGAACTGGCACGTCCTGTTCTGGGTAACCACCGCCATCGGGCTGTCCGTGACTCTTGCTGCGGTGCTGTTCATTCGAGAGTCCGAGCCGAATCCGTCGGGAAGATTCGACGGCGTCGGGGCGGTTGGTCTGAGCGCCGCGATGATTGCTCTGCTTGTGCCGATCACTCAGGGGTCGAGTTGGGGGTGGACCAGTGGAGCGGTGATCTCCATGCTGGCCGCGTCGGCGGTGCTGTTCACGCTCTGGGTAATTCAACAGCGGCGCAACGTCAATCCGCTGGTCGACGTCCGTGCTCTCGTGAAACGTGCGGTGTTGATCCCGCATCTGGCGGCTCTGCTGGTCGGGTTCGCGTTTTTCGGGAACACACTGATCACCACACAACTGCTGCAGGGGATGAAGGGGCCGGGTGCCGGGTACGGCCTGTCGATCATCGCGGCAGCGCTCTGCCAGATTCCGGCGAGTATCGCGATGGTGCTGTTCTCACCGGTTGCGGTGCGTATCACCGACCGCTTCGGTTCACGGACCGCGATGTTGACCGGCGCCGTGTTCCTCGCCGGCGGGTACGGGATTCACGCCGTTGCCGGTAAGCCGCTGTGGGGAGTGGTTGCAGCACTGGGTATCACAGCGGTCGGGACTGCCATCGTGTACAGCACGCTCTCGCTGCTGATTCTGGTTGCCGTGCCTCGTCAGCGACTGGCGGCTGCCAACGGGGTGAACTCACTTCTGCGGACGTCCGGAAGCACGATCTGCAGTGCGACGGTGGCAACCATTCTCGCTGCATTCGTGATCAGCGGTTCGGAACATTCCACATCGTGGACCGGATTCTCCGTCGCCTACCTGGTGTGCGCGGGCTGCGCGGTGGTCGTGTTCGCGGTGTCGATCCTGTTGCCGCAGGGACGAACCCCGAAACATCTGGATTTGCCGGATCTGGTCAGGCGACCCTGAATCCCGAGAGGAAGAGCATGATCATCAGATCCGCGAACTCGTCGGTGGTGTACTTCTGGCGATCCGGCCAATGCGTTGTCGACCACAAGGTGTCTCGTACCGATCGATAGAAAATTTCCGGTGCCACGTCTTTGCGGAAGATTCCCTGATCGACGCCTTCGGCAATCGCTTTCATCCAATGCTCGCGGACTTGGCGGGAAGGCCCGTCGACGGATTGCAGGAGATCGTTGTCGCGAAGATAAGCCCGATCGTTCTGGTAGATCGCCGTCGGGTGCGGGTGTAGTTCGATGACGACCAGCGTCTCGCGGATCAAGCCGCGCAGGACTTCCTCGGGGTCGTTTGCCGTCTTCTCCACCTGATCGAAGCGGAGCTGAATGTCGGTGATGAAGCCGCGCATGAGCTCGGCAACTATCGCATTCTTCGACTTGAAGTAGTGGTAGAGGCTGCCCGAGAACACACCGGCGGCGTCGCCGATCTCGCGAACGGTCGTGGTGGCGACACCCTTTCTGGCAAACAGCTCGGCTGAGCTCTCCAGGATCTTCTCCCGACGATCTGGTGATGCCACTGAAATCTCCACTGGTTGTCGGTCCTGCTCAGGGCAGGGTTTCGGGGGTGCCGGGCTGCCGGCGTCGAACGTAGCGCAATCCTGCCCGATAGCTCCGGCTCGAACCAATTCGTCGGTGAGATCGCGTGTTTCCACTTCCGGATTCCTATGCTAGCTTCAGAATCAAGCGCTTGCTCAACTTTCGTTCACGGAGGATTTCAGTGCAGAGCCTGCAGACGCAGTTTCCGAATTTCATCGGCACAGAGGCCGAACCACCCCGCGTCGCCCGCTACGCCGTCAACGAGGCGATGATCCGCAACTGGGTCGAGGCGCACGACGACCGCAACCCGATCTACGTCGACGCCGAGGCCGCCCGCAGTACCGGTCGTCGAGACGTCGTCTGTCCGCCCGCCATGATCTCGACCTGGGTGATGGCGGGTTACCGACGTTATCGGCAGGTCCAGCAACTTCGTGCCGACGGAGTCTCCGAGGACTTCGCCTATTCACGACTGCTGGCGCTGTTGGACGAGGCCGGATACACCTCCGTTGTCGCGACCAACGTCGAGCAGGAGTATTTCGCGGAGCTGAGCCCCGGTGACCACGTCACCGCGCATTTCATCATCGAAGCGATCTCGCCGTTCAAACAGACGGCTCTCGGTCACGGGTGCTTCATCACTCTGTTCAAGAAGTACGTCGACCAGGGCGGAAAGACGCTGGTCGAAGAGCGTTTTCGATTGCTCAGGTTCAAACCAGATGCCCAGACAGATACTCAACTCGAAGTCCAGGAGGTAATCGCATGAGCGAGACTGGCTCCCGCAACACCGCTGTTCCGAGACTGACCGTCACCGACGACAACGATTTCTTCTTCTCTGCGGCCAAAGAGGGTCGCCTCGAGATCCAACGGTGTGCGGATTGCAAGACACTGCGCCACCCACCCGCACCCGCGTGCCCGGAATGCCGCTCGTTCAGTTGGGACACAGTCGAATCCACGCGACGATGCACGCTGCACAGCTTCACGGTCATCCATCACCCGAAGGATCCTGCTTTCGAGTACCCACTCGCCGTCGGACTCGTCGATCTCGAAGAAGGCACGCGTCTGGTTGCCGACATCGCGGGGATCGATCACGAGGAACTCGACTTCGGCATGGAACTCGAAGTGACCTTCTCCGAGCACGCTCACGGCGAGATGCTGCCGCAACTGAGGCGACGGGGTTCGGTGCAATGACGAAATTGATTGACTGCGAAGTGGGTTCGGTCCTCCCCAGCCTCGAATTGCCGTTGGATCGAACGCTGATCGTCGCCACCGCGATCTCTTCTCAGGATTTCGAGGACGTGCATCACGATCCGGGCAAGTCACAGGATCGCGGAACTCCCGACATCTTCATGAGCATCAACACCACCAACGGGCTCATCGACCGCTACATCACCGACTGGTCCGGCCCGGCGTCACGGATCGTCAAAACATCACTACGGCTTGGTGTTCCGAACTTCCCCGGAGACACCATGACATTCACCGGCAAGGTCACCGCCACAGACGGCCGGGCGCTCACCGTGACGGTTCTCGGGAAAAACGCCCGTGGAACACACGTGACGGCCGACGTGACTCTCGAACCGGTGGAAAGGGTAATCGCATGACACGAGGATTTTCGAGGCAAGCAGCCATCGCCGGAATCGGCGCAACCGAGTTCTCCAAGAACTCCGGCCGTAGCGAATGGCAGTTGGCGTGCGAATCCGTGATCGCCGCACTCGACGACGCTCACATCGAGGCAGAAGAGGTGAACGGATTTGCGCTGTTCACCATGGAGAACAATCCTGAGATTGCGGTCGCACGCGCCCTCGGGATCCCGGAATTGACGTTCTTCAGTCGAATTCCACACGGCGGCGGCGGTGCCTGCGCACCGGTTCAACAAGCAGCGCTTGCCGTCTCCAGCGGAGTTGCCGACGTTGTGGTCGTCTACCGTGCCTTCAACGAAAGATCAGGTCACCGATTCGGCGCCGGCCCGCCACCTTTTGCGTACAACGCGTCGACGGACCAGGAGTATCGGAACTGGATCAACCCGTACGGGCTTCTGACCCCGGCGCAGCAGGAAGCCTTCCTCGCCAAGCTGTACATGCACAAGTACGGGGCAACAAGCGCCGACTTCGGCCAGATCTCGGTCCTCTCACGCAAGCATGCGGCGAACAACCCCAAGGCCTGGTTCTACGAACGCCCGATCACTATCGAGGACCATCAGAACTCACGCATGATCGCCGATCCCATCCGCCTGCTCGACTGCTGCCAGGAAAGTGACGGCGGACAGGCGCTGGTGATCGTCAGTGCGGAGCGCGCCCGCGACCTGCCGCACAAACCTGCGGTCATCAGTGGCGCTGCGCAAGGTGTAGGTCCGCAACAGATTTCGATGAGCAGCTACTACCGCGACGACATCGACAGCATGCCGGAAGTCGAACTCGTGGCGCGCCAACTGTGGGACCAGGCCGGTATCGGCCCGGACGACATCGATGCCGCAATTCTCTACGACGCTTTCACCCCGATGGTCCTGCTTCAACTCGAGGAGTACGGATTCTGCGGTCGGGGCGAGGCCAAAGACTTCATCGCCGACGGCAATCTCGAGCTGGACGGTCGCCTGCCGATCAACACCCACGGTGGCCAACTCGGTGAGGGATACATCCACGGCGTCAACGGCATTGCCGAAGGTGTACGCCTGATCCGCGGCACCTCCACCAATCAACCCACCAAAACTCTGGACAACGTGCTCGTGACCGGCGGCTCTCCCGTCCCGCACAGTGCGCTCGTCCTCTCGGCAGATCGCTGAATCTGCCGCCTATTCGAGAAAGCAGGAACAAGATGAGCGAGCGGATCACCTACGCCAGGGCCACCCACGGCGAGGAAGAAATACAGGCTGTTGTCGACGTCTTGCGCAGCGGGCATCAAGGATTGCGCATCGGCAAGAACGTCTTCGAGATGGAAGAACGTATCGCGGCCTTGGCCGGCAAGAAGTTCGGCGTCATGTGCAACTCGGGATCCTCGGGTTTGTACTTGGCAGTCGAGCTGCTTGGACTGCCTGCGGGAAGCGAGATCATCACGTCGCCGTTGACGTTCTCCACCGATATCGCACCGATCGTGCGTGCCGGTCTGGTGCCGGTGTTCGTGGACGTGGAACCCAACACGTTCAACGTCGACGTCACCAAGATCGAGGCAATGGTCACCGAGAAGACCGGTGCCATCCTGATGCCGAACCTCGCCGGCAACTGCCCGGACTGGGACGTCATTCGTGATATCGCTGATCGCCATGGACTCAAGGTGATCGAGGATTCGTGTGACGCGATCGGCGCCACGCTCCGCGGTACTCCCACCGGGTCTCGGGCGGACATCGTCGTCACCAGTTTCTCGATGGCACACATCATCACGTGCGCGGGAACCGGTGGAATGGTGTGCGTCGACGACGAAGCCAGCCGTGACAAGGCTTTGCTGCTTCGCCGCTGGGGCCGTCGTAGCGAGCCGAACCTGTTCGGCAGTACCAAGTCCGGCCGAGTCTTCCGTGAAGAACTCGACGGCGTCGACTACGACAACGACTTCATCTTCGAGCTCATGTCGTGGAACTTCGAGCCCTCCGAACTCGGCGCAGCTTACGGCGTCGTGCAGCTCGACAAGCTGGAACAGAACTACAAGACGCGTAAGGCCACATTTGCGGCCTTCACGACGGCATACGGCGCCCACCCCGAATTCTTCACGACGCCGGTAGAACTCGACGGTCTCGACACGGCGTGGCTGTGTTACCCGGTGATGATCAACGAGAACGCCCCCTTCACGCGCAGCGACCTGCAGGAAGCCATCGAGGCCGACGGCATCGACACCCGAACCGTGTGGAGCGGCAACGTCACTCGTCACCCCATGATGAACAACATCGAATTTCGCCAGCCGGCCGAAGGTTTGCCGGAAGCGGACGCAGTTTTTGCCCGCGGCATGACACTCGGCATGAGCCACGGTTTGCGTGACGACGAAGTTGCTCGGATTGCGGAGAGCATCAATCGCTTCGCCGCGAAGTGGAAGTAGCATGACCGATCGCTTCGAAGGACGCCGAGCGCTTGTCACCGGTTCCAGCCGCGGAATCGGTGCGGGCGTCGCAGAGAGGCTTGCAGCGGAAGGCGCTGACGTCGCTCTCGTGGCCCGGACGCTCGGTGCACACGCAACCCTGCCGGGCAGTCTCGAAGAGACTGCGGCTCGAATTGCCAAGTACGGAAACAAAGTCGAGATAGTTGTCGCAGATCTGACGGACGAGCAGCAGCGCGACACCGTTGTACCGCTGGCGATCGAGAAGCTTGGCGGGACGATCGACATCCTGGTGAACAACGCGGCAGCGGCGATCTATCAGCCGCTCTCGGATTACCCACTGCGGCGGCGACGGTTGATGTTCGAGGCAAATGTCCATGCACCGCTCGATCTGATGCAAGCCGTGGTGCCGGGGATGGTGGCAAACGGACACGGCTGGATCGTGAACGTGTCCAGTGGCACCGTCAAACCGTGGCATGGCCCGCCGTTCACGTGGGTCGAACCGGGAACTGCCATGACCGTGTACGGCGCCTCCAAAGCAGCGCTCAACAGGATGAGCAACGGCATGGGCGTGGAACTCTACGGCCAGGGGGTTCGCGTCAACACGGTTCAACCGCGGGCAGCGGTGCTCAGTGAGGGCGCCAGGGTCCTGGTCGGTGAGACTATCCGGCCGGATCAGGTCGAATCTATGGAAGAAATGGTGGAAGCGGTCACAGCGCTGTGTGATTGCGACACCGAGTTCACCGCGCGCTCGAGCGTCAGCTTGGACCTGATCGACGAGTGGTCCCTGACCGTGCGTGGTCTGGACGGAACGGCATTACCGGAGAACCCGGCATTACGAACCGAGGAGTTGGCATGAAGCCCGTCATCGTGGACGCAGCACGAACGCCGTTCGGCAAGCGTGAGGGTTGGCTGTCCGGAGTCCACGCGGCGGAACTGTTGGGTTATGCGCAGAAAGGCGTGCTGGATCGGGTGGGCGTGGATCCTGGCGCGGTCGACCAGGTCATCGGCGGCTGTGTGACGCCTCTCGGTGAGCAGTTCGGAAACATCGTGCGTACGTCCTGGATGCATGCGGGCCTTCCGTTGAAAGCGGGCTGCACCACGATCGACGCGCAGTGCGGAACCGCGCAGCAATCGGTGCAGTTGATTGCCGGGCAGATTGCCATCGGTGCAGTCGACGTGGGTGTGGCGTGCGGTGTGGAACTGATGTCCCGCGCTCCGTTGACGTACAAGGTGGGTACCGGCCTCGGAACACCACGTCCGGAGTCGTGGTCACTCGATACCGTCGACCAGTACACCGCGGCCGATCGGATTGCTGTCAAGCGCGGTTTCAGCCGCGAGGATCTCGACTCCTTCGGGCTGCGCTCGCAGCAGCGAGCCGCAGCAGCATGGGAGGCAGGACGCTTCGACTCACACATCATCGATGTGGTCGCCCCGGGCTCTGACGTTCCGGTTCATCGGGATCAGGGTCTGCGCGAATCGAGTCTCGAAGGACTCGCGAAACTGCGTACCGTTCAAGAGGGCGGATTGCACACCGCTGGAACGTCTTCGCAGGTCTCGGACGGTGCGAGTGCCGCTCTGCTGATGTCCGAGGATCGAGCCAGGATGCTCGGCGTGCGGCCGCGGGCAAAGATATTGGCGCAGTGCGTCATCGGCGGAGACATCGAGTTCATGCTCGACGGTCCCGTGGACGCGGCAAACATCGTGCTCGGCCGCACCGGTCTGACGATCGACGACATCGACCTGTTCGAGGTCAACGAGGCATTTGCTTCGGTACCGATGTCGTTCGCGCAGGTTCACGGCGTCGATCCCGAATTGCTGAACGTCAACGGTGGTGCAATCGCACTGGGCCATCCGGCCGGTGCAACCGGAATCAGACTGTTGGCCAATGTCATCGACGAACTGGAGCGCCGGGACAAGTCCATCGCACTGATCGCGATCTGCGCGTCCGCCGCAACCACCTGCCTGATTCTCGAACGCATCTGACAAGAACCGAAGATTGAGGAACCTGCCATGGCACTGCCCCTGCTCGAAGATCACCGTGACCTGGCGGAAGCGGTAGCCGCATTCGCGAACCGCTTCGGTGGAATCGCCGACACGCGCAGCAACGTCAAGCGGTACGCCGCCGGTGATCGGCCGGACTCGTGGGATGGATTGGTCCGTCAGGGACTGCACGCAGTGCACCTGCCGGAGCAGTACGGCGGTGACGGGGCAGGTCTTGCCGAACTGGCGGTGGTAGTCGAGCAATTGGGTGATGCGCTTTACCCGGGACCGTACGTTCCGACGGTCATCGCCAGTGGGATCCTCGCAAAAGCTGCCGGCCCGGCTGCGGAATCAATGCTGACCGAATTGGCTGCCGGTGCAACCGGAGCAGTCTGCACCGGCGTGGGATTGCGCGCGGCTCGCAGCGATGCAGGGTGGACCGTGAGCGGTTCTGCCGACCCGGCTCTAGGTCTACCCGGAGCCGATGTCGTTCTCGTGCAAGCGAACAGCGAAGACGGCGAGTTGTGGTTCCGGCTCGAGCAGTCGTCTTCCGCTGCGGTGGAGGTCGAAGACGGAGTGGATCTGACACGCTCGATCGGGACACTGACGTTGACCGACCACAAGGTCGACGCTGGGCTGATCGTCGAAGGTCTCCAGGCGCACCGAGTCGAACTGATCGTCAACACGGTGTTGGCTGCGGAGGCGAGCGGTATCGCCGGGTGGGCGCTACGCACCGCGGTCGACTACGTGAAGTCCCGGCAGCAGTTCGGCCGTCCGGTCGGAAGCTTCCAGGCAGTTCAGCACAAGGCGGCCATGATGCTGGTCCGCTCCGAGATTGCCTGTGCCGCAGCGTGGGACGCGGCTCGGTCCGAAGAGCACGGCGAGGATCAGCACAGACTTGTCTCGGCTCAAGCAGCGTTGGCCGCTTTGCCGGTCGGCATCGAGAACGCCCTCGAATGTGTCACGTTGCTCGGCGGAATCGGATTCACCTGGGAACATGACGCGCATCTGTACTGGCGCCGGGCAATCAGTATCGCTGCGGTGGCGGGTTCCGAGGTGAAGTGGGCACACACGTTGGGAGACCGGTCCGCCGATTCGGAACGGGATTTCTCCTTTGTAGACCCGGACATGCTGCCTGAATTACGAGAGCAGGTTCGCAGGGTTCTGGACGAGGTTGCGCTGCTGCCCGACGACGGAACCACCAGCGCCAGTTGGGCGCCGGCCAAGGGGAGCGCTCGACGCGCCCGATTTGCCGACGCCAAACTGGTAGCCCCGCACTATCGGGCGCCGTACGGGCTGGGAGCAGGACCGAGAGAACAGGCCGTCATCGCACACGAATTCGCGATGCGAGGTTGGGCTCAACCGTCCACGGTGATCGGGGAATGGGTGCTGCCCACGATTCTCGAACACGGCAACGCCGAGCAGCAGGACAGGTTCGTCGAGCCTTCGCTGCGTGCCGACATCATCTGGTGCCAGCTGTTCAGTGAGCCTGGCGCGGGATCAGACCTGGCCGGCCTGAGCACGAAAGCGCGCAAGGTCGACGGTGGCTGGGTCCTGTCGGGTCAGAAAGTGTGGAACTCGGGCGCGCACGAGGCCGATTGGGGAGTATGCCTGGCGCGTTCCGACGCCGACGCTCCGAAACATCGTGGGCTGTCGTACTTCCTGGTCGACATGACCTCGAAAGGTATCGACGTACGTCCGCTGAAACAAGCCACCGGCAAGTCGGAATTCAACGAGGTATTCCTCGACGACGTCTTCGTCCCGGACGACTGCCTGGTGGCCGAACCGGGGCAAGGGTGGAAACTGGCTGCGACAACGCTGTCCAACGAACGCTTGAGCATGGGCAGCACGCTGCACCACGGTTCGAGTCGACTGTTCCGTCAGGTGATTGCCGACGCGAGCCACGACTGCCCCCGCGAAGATGCAGTGGAGGGCCTCGGCCGCAGTCTCTCTCGTGAGTTGGCACTGTCCGCGATGAATCTGCGCGGGGTGTCGGCGCGGCTGGCGGGTCAGGAACCGGGCGCCGAGATCAGCGTGTCGAAGGTGTACAACGCCCTGGCGCAGCGCGAGGGCTCGCGGGACCTGTTGCGACTGCTCGGACCGCGCGCCGCCGTTGTCGACCCGTCGGCGAATTACGCGATAGACCACATCGGACTTCCCTCGATTCTGTTCGGCGGCGGAACCGTCGAAATTCAACTCAACGTCATCGCGCAGCGCGTACTCGGCCTGCCGCGTTCGTAGATCTTAGGAGTTTCACCATGTACTTGGATTTGTCGGAGGAGTCGAAGACTCTGCGCAAGGAATTGCGGGCGTACTTCGCGGAGATCATCAACGACGAAGACCGCCGTGCTCTCGTGGATCAGACCGAAGGCGGCCCCGTCTTCGATCGCATTCTGCGCCGAATGGGTAAAGACGGTTGGCTGGGCTTGGGGTGGCCGGAGGAATTCGGCGGTCGGGGCGAGAACCCCGAAGCTCTGTACGTGTTCTACGACGAGGTGATTCGCGCCAATGCGCCGCTGTCGCTGGTCACGCTGAACACCGTCGGACCCGCTCTGATCAAGCACGGGACGCAAGCTCAGAAGGACTTCTTCCTGCGTCCGATCCTGGCGGGCGAGTTGATCTTTGCCATCGGCTACACCGAACCCAATGCGGGCACCGACCTCGCGGCACTCGAAACACGCGCCCGCATCGAGGGTGACGAGCTTGTCATCAACGGCAACAAGATCTTCACCAGTGCCGGTGTGTTTGCCGACTGGGTCTGGCTTGCCGTTCGTACTGATCCTGACGCGCCTGCGCATCAGGGTATTTCCGTGGTCCTGGTGCCGACCAGCTCGCCGGGTTTCTCGGTCACCGAAATTCACACCGTGGGTGGAATCAGCACTTCGGCAACCTATTACGAAGATGTTCGGGTACCGATCACCAATGTCGTCGGTGAGCTCAATCAAGGGTGGAAGCTCATCACCAACCAGCTCAACCACGAACGTGTTGCCCTGGCCGCACGCGGTGGCATCGCCAACGAACTCTTCGCCGAGGTGGTCGAGTGGGCAAAGACGGAACCCGCCGGTGACGGCCACGTCTACGACATCGGCTGGGTACGTGAGAAATTGGCGGAAGTCTACGCGCTGCTCAGTGCTGCCGACCTGATGAACCTGCGACTGGTGGCGGACGTCGCCGCCAACACCTTGGGCGGCGGGGATTCGGCCGCGGCCAAGATCTTCGGTACCGAAGCCGTCGTCAGTGCGTACGGCATGCTGCAGGAAGTGCTGGGCGCCAAGGGCTTACTGCGCCCCGGCACACCCGGAGCGGTACTGGAAGGGCGGGTCGAGAACCTGGGTCGACGCGCCCAGAACAACACCTTCGGCGGTGGTACCAACGAAGTGATGCGTGAAATTGTCGCCGCAAAATGTCTGGGCATGGCGCTTGCTGCGCGTCGCCGGCCCGCTGCACAGAACGAAAAGAGCTGACATGGAATTCGAATTCGACGACAACTTGTCCGCCGTGCGGGATCTGAGTGAATCGATCTTCTCGGCGAAGTCCGGAGTGGACCGACTGCGGGAAGTGGAGGGCGCCGGCGGTTTCGACGCCGAACTGTGGAAGCTCCTCGCCGACTCCGACGTTCTGGGAATTCCTCTGCCAGAGGAAGTCGGGGGAGCGGGACTCGGAATGCTAGGCCTGGCAGCGGTGCTCGAACAACAAGGCCGCCGGGTCGCCCAGGTGCCGCTCTGGTCGGTGATTTCGACGGCAGCGCTGCCGATTGCCGAGTTCGGCAGTACGGAGCAGAAAGCGTCGTGGCTTCCGGGACTGCTCGACGGCTCGGTGATCGTCACCGGCGCCTTCGACACCGGCTACAACACCGAGACGGCAGTTCGCGCCGAGCCGGCTCCTGACGGCTGGGTTCTGTCGGGCCACGTCGACTCCGTACCGGCCGCCGAGTTCGCTGCCGCACTGGTGGTTCCGGTGACGATGCCGGACGGCAGTGTCACCGTGATGATCGTGCCGACGGACCGGGACGCGCTGGTGCGTACACCGCTTGCGGTGACGAACCGCGAGAGCAACAGCGCTGTGCAGTTCGACGGGGTTGCGGTTACTGCAGCTGACGCACTTCCCGCGGACGGCGCGGTGGTTCGAGACTGGACGTTACGACGTGCGCGGGTCGCTCTGGCGGCCCTGTCTACCGGCGTGTGCGAGGAAGCGCTGGGGATGACGGCCAAATACACCTCCGAGCGAGTGCAATTCGGTCGTCCACTCTCGACCAACCAGGCAGTTGCCGTCCGGGCCGCCGACGCGTACCTCGACACCGAGAGCACAAGATTGACCACCCACCGCGCTGCCTGGCTGATGGACAGCGGAGTCGAGAGTGAAGCGGAAGCGGCTGCGCTGGTCGCCAAATGGTGGGCGTCGCGCGGCGGTTTGCGCGTGGTGCACGCGACCCAGCACATGCACGGCGGAATCGGCGCGGATGTCGACTATCCGATTCACCGCTATTTCCTGTGGGGACGGCAGATCGCCTTCACTTTGGGGAGCGCGGGGGCGATAGGCGCCGAACTCGCCGATCAGTTGGAGATCCGAGCCCAGATCGGGGCGTCGGCGTGAATATCTGAGACGACAGGTTCCAGTCACGGGCAGCGCGTCGGCAATCATCGCGCTACTCTGCCCTTCGTGAATCGCACCAGTTCGTTCATCAGGCCGTTGGTTCCGCGGGACCCGCACGAGCCGCACCGGGTGGCGACGCCGCTCGAACTGCTCACCGACCTCTGCTTCGTCGTGGCGGTCGCTCAAGCGGCCACCGGTCTGCACCACGCGATCAGCGAAGGGCACGTGGCTTCGGGCGTCGGGCACTTCGCGATGGCGTTTTTCGCGATCTGGTGGACGTGGCTGAATTTCACGTGGTTCACCTCGGCGTACGACAACGACGACGGAATCGCCCGGCTGCTGACCATATTCCAGATCCTCGGATCGCTGGTCCTTGCAGCCGGCATCGTCCGCTTCTTCAACGACGACGCCCTGCTGATCATCGTCGGCTACGTCATCATGCGAATAGCACTGGTCATCCAATGGCTCAGGGTCTCGCGGAACGACCCCGAGCATGCGCTCACGGCGCGTCGATACGCTCTCGGAATAGTGTTGGTCCAGATCGGTTGGATCGGTTTCTACTTCGTGCCGTCCGCCGTTTACGTCCCGACGTTCCTGGTGTTGGTTCTGTGCGAATTCGCGGTACCGATCTGGTCGGAGAAGCCGGGCATGACGCCGTGGCACCCGCATCACATCGCGGAGCGGTACTCGTTGTTCTTCATCATCGTTCTGGGCGAGACGATCCTTTCGACCACCATCGCGATTCAGGACGCGGTCGACGGTGAGCATCCGGCAGCGCAGGTCACCTACGTCGTGATCGGCGGCATTCTGATTGTCTTCAGCCTGTGGTGGTTGTACTTCCAACGCAATGCAGGCGAAGTGATCGGCGGTGACAACGTCTCACCCTTCGTCTGGGGGTTCGGTCACTACTTCATCTTCGCCGCCGCTGCCGCCATCGGTGCGGGGTTGGCCTCGCGCGTCGACTTCTGGACTCATCACGGTGACGGCAGCGCGTTGGTGACGGGTGCTGCCGTCACCGTTCCGGTCGCGGTCATCCTTGCCGCCTTGTGGTTCATCCACATTCGACTACACGACTCCTCGGTACGCACCCTCGTGCCGTTCTCGGTCGCGATAGTCGTCGTGCTCGGTGGTACCTACACCGCGGTGCCCGAACTGGTCGCGGGACTGGCCTGCGCCGCGCTGTTAGCCGTGGAACTGATTCTGACCGAGGGCAAATCCGAAACCGTCTGAACCGGGTCAGCGAATCGCGAGTCGCTCCTTGCGGAGCTTGTCGACCTCGGGCAGATGCAGGGGTTCAAGCTCGTTCACACCCAAGGCGCGCATGAGCAGGAGGTCCGCGAGTTCGGGGTTGCGAGCCAAAGCGGGTCCGTGCATGTACGTCCCGATCACCGAACCCTGCACGACGCCTTCGAATCCGTCGCCGACGCCGTTTCCGACACCATGGGTGACACGTGCGAATCCAGAGGCTGAGCTACCCAGAGTTGTTCCGCCGCGGTGATTCTCGAAACCTGAGAGGGGCGCGGTGAGTCCGTCGATCAGCGGCTTCGTGATGACTTCGCCGATGGAACGCTTCTCCTGCGGCGAGGTTGTGACGTCGAGCATCGAGACACCGTCGACGCGTTCGCCGCTGGAGGTTTCGTACCAGTTGCCGAGCACCTGAATGGCAGCGCAGATCGCCAGAACCGGTGCGCCACGCTCTGCGGCGCGTTGCAGACCAGGGTATTTCGCGAGGTGACGCGTTGCGAGGCGCTGAGCGGAATCCTCGGCGCCACCCAACGTGTACACGTCGAGCGAATCGGGGACCGGATCGCTGAGG
The DNA here is from genome assembly GCF_058793255.1 of Rhodococcus sp. MPR-R1B. NCBI lineage: Bacteria > Bacillati > Actinomycetota > Actinomycetes > Mycobacteriales > Nocardiaceae > Rhodococcus > Rhodococcus sp. MPR-R1B. The sequence continues at coordinate 15,276 of NZ_JBXAFO010000026.1, read as the reverse complement.
GTGATGTCCACGATTTCGGCGTCGTAGCCGCGCATCCGCAGACGCTGACGCAGGATCAGGGCATTGCCGCCGTCGCCGTAGGTGCCCATGACGTCGGGGAGTACCAGACCGATGCGAACTGTCGAGTCAGACATTGCGAGACTCCTTCGCGATGGCAGTGTTGAGGTCACGGAAGGCCGTGTAGTTCGCCAGTACCTCCACACGTCCGGGAGGGCAGGAAGCGATGGCGCGCAACGGGTCCGGGTCGAGAGTGTGCTCGACGCCCGCGTACGTGAGGCGAACTGCCAGATCTGTTCCGCGTTCACCGGCGGCCACTACCTTGACACCTTCGAAGTGCTCGAACTTCACGTCCCACAGCCAGGAGAGGTCCTCGCCGTCCGGCACCTGACCGTTCACCGCGATGACCAGACCGTCCACCGTGGGATCGATCATCGACAGCGCTTCCTGCCAGCCGGCGGGATTCTTCGCGAGCAGCATGTGAACGGAGTGCGGTCCGACCTCGACGGTGCTGTATCGACCTGCGACTTCTTGAACCGTCGATGCGGCGGCAACTGCCCCGACCGGATCTGCACCCAAAGCCGCTGCAGCCGCTACGGCCTGAGCTGCGTTGCCGCGGTTGGCTTTTCCGGGGAGGGTCAACGTCATCGGAATCTTCAGGCCGTCGGGGCCGTAGAGATTGTCGTCGTCGAGCCACCAGGTCGGCTCGGGCCGCGCGAAGTCGGAACCGGTACTGCGCCAGTGCTTTCCCTCCCACACGATGGGTTCGCCGGTGCGCGGGCAGCTGACGGAATCGCCGGCCCAACCGCCGCCGGCAGCAACCCACACGACGTTGGTGGCGTCGTATGCCACGGAGGTGACCAGTACGTCGTCGCAGTTGGCGACGATCACCGCATTCGGATGCGCGTTGACGCACGCGCGCAGTTTCCGTTCGATCATGTTGATCTCGCCGACCCGGTCGAGCTGATCGCGGCTGAGATTCAGCAGCACGATCACTTCCGGGTTCACGGCGTCGGCTACGTGGGGGACGTGCAGTTCGTCGACCTCGAGTGCCGCCAGCGTCGCATCGGTACGCGCGGCCAGGGCGGCCACGATCCCGGCATCCATGTTGGCGCCGTCGGCCTGCGTGGCGACGTCACCGAGTGTCGCGAGCGCTGCGGCGGTCATACGTGTGGTCGTCGACTTGCCGTTGGTGCCGGTGACCACGACGGTGCGCTTGCCGCGTCCGAGCTGAGTCATGAGCGTCGGGTCGATCTTGAGGGCGATCAGCCCGCCGATCATCGAACCCTTGCCGCGACCGGCCTTCTGCGATGCCCAAGATGCTGCTGCGGCAGCTCGCATGGCGAGCTTTCCGCGCGCTGTGATCGATAGTCCAGTTCCCACGGCCCGAGTTTGGCACAGGGCGTCGTCAGACGCCGAGTCGCGCCGGTGGTGAGGCTGCAGGTGTGTCCGAGAAAACAGTGTTCGCGGGCTTACGCCTCATCTGTGCGGCACTCGCTCCGGCGATCACGATGACCGCCCCGACCAGTGACAACGGGCTCGGATCCTCGTGCAGGAACAGCCAGGACGCGCCGATTCCCACGACTGGCACCAGCAAGGAGAGCGGCGCCACCATGCCGGCGGGATAGCGGCCCATGAGCATCGTCCAGAGCCCGGATCCGGCGATGGTGCCGAGCAGAATGATGTAGGCCAGTCCGACCAGCGACGGCCAGGCGTCGGCGCTGAATGCGGTGCCGAGTGCGTGCCAGCCGACTGTGGGGCCTTCGACCACGGCTGACAGTGCGAGCATCGGTAACGGCGGGATGACACACATCCACAACATCAAGCGCATCGGTGCAGGCTCGCCGACGGTGTTCGCCGCAGCCAAGCGGCTGCCGAGATTGCCGAACGCCCAGGACAGGCCGCCGAGGAGTGTGAGGACGACGGGCAGCAGTGCCGCGTGGTGCGAGCGGTCCCAGCCGATCAAGGACATCCCGCCAACGGCGACGGCGATACCGGAGACCTGCCAGACGCTGAGCTTCTCGCGGAGCAGGAAAGCGCCGAGTAGGACGGTGAACGGTGCTGACGACTGCAGGACAAGTGATGCAAGGCCCGTCGGCATCCCCGAATGCATCGCCCAGAAGAGGAAGACGAACTGGCCGAATCCGAAACCGAATCCGTAGAGCAGCAGCCAGCGGAGCGGCACCTGTGGACGCGGCACGAAGATGACCACCGGAATCGCGATGATCAGAAACCGCAGCGCTGCGAAGAAGAACGGCGGGAAATGATCCAGGCCGACGCGAATGGCCAGGAAGTTCAGACCCCACAAGACGATCACGGTCAGGCCGAGGAGACGGTCGCGGGGAGTCATGCGTTAATCGTGAGCCGTACGAAGCATCAGAACAAGCGAATATAGATGCACTATCCATGTAGTTTTGCTACATGGATATTCGTCACCGTATGGATGCCACGCGCCTGCGAATCCTCCGCGAGCTCGCCGACCGAGGAACCGTCGGCGCTACTGCTCTCGCCCTCTCGATGACGCCGTCCGCCGTCTCGCAACAACTCAAGATCCTCGGACGAGAAGCGGGGGTCTCGCTCCTCGAACCGGACGGGCGCACGCTGCGCCTCACCGACGCGGGCAGAGCGCTGGTGCTTCGCGCCGACGACGTGGTGGCGGCGCTAGACCGGGCGGCGGACGAGATGGCGTCGTACCGAGGCTCGCCGCGGGGAAAGGTGCGAGTCGCGTTCTTTCCCTCCGGCGCGGCGCTCCTGCTGCCCGGTGTCCTGACGGCGCTGAAGAACTCGGACGTGGACATCGACGCCTACGACGTCGACAAACCGGCGTCGGCCGTCCCTGGGCTGTTGGCCGATCACGATGTGATCCTCACTCACCGTGACGAACGCGGAGCCGAGACGTCGTTTCCCCGGGTCAGCGTGCAACCGCTGATGCGTGAACCGATCGATCTGGTGCTGCGGCCTGATCATCCACTCGCCGAGCAGGATTCGGTCCGGCTGGAACAATTGGCCGACGAGAACTGGATAAGCGTGCGCGGCGGGTTTCCGGTCGACGACGTTCTGCTGTCGGTTGCGTCGGTAACCGGCGTCCAGCCTCGCGTCGCTCATCGGATCAACGATTTCCGCGTCATCGAAGAACTGGTGGCGGCGGGCCACGGCGTGGCTTTGATGCCGCGATACGCGATCACGCATCCCGGAGTGTCGAGGAAACCGGTGGCGGGAGTGCGCGCTGCACGAGTTTATGAATTGGCAACTCGGTTACACGCCAACCGCAGTCCGGCTATCGGAGTCGTGCTCGACGCCTTTCGTGACGTCGCGCGTGCTGTCGGTGAATGAAGGCTGTCGGTGAATGAAGGGCCGTTGGTGAATGAACGGCTGTCGGTGAATGGGCAGCTGTTGGTGAATGAACACAAAACGGGAGCGACACGATTAGTGTCGCTCCCGTTTCGGTAGTGCAATCCTCACGGTTTAGTGAGGGTCGCTTAGTGAGGGCCGGTATCAGGCGAGAGCCTTGGCCTTCAGTGCTGCGAATTCTTCTTCACTGATGGTGCCGGCGTCGAGAAGTGCCTTTGCATCTGCGATGGATTCGGCCGGGGACTTTCCGGCAACCTCACGGATGTAGCTGTCCTGTGCGTTCTTGACCTGCTGCGCAGCCTCGAGGGACCGCTGTGCCATTCCGTCACTGCGAACGATCAGGTAGACGAGCGAGGTGAGCAGCGGAATGAAGAACAGGAAGACGATCCAGATTGCCTTCACCCAGCCGGAGGTCTTGTGATCGCGGAACAGGTCGGTGATGATCGAGAAGAGCAGGATCAAGTACGCGATGAACGCGAAGCTGATGATGATCAGCCAGAGGAAGTCCCAAAAGGAATCCATTGTCGAGCTCCATTTCACAAGTCGGATTTGTCTGAGCTGACTATCTCACGCGCACGTGGCGTCTGCATCATCCTCGATGGGTGAATTCTTTTTGTTAACTTCGCTAACCGACTCTTTCGGGACCAATGTCATGCCGAATCGAAAACATCGACCGAAAATCTTCAGTGCTCTGAAAACGACCCTGGCCCCACCCGAAAATCGGGTGAGACCAGGGATTGTTCACGAGTCAGGAGCTGAGTGTCAGCTGGCGCGGTTCACTGCCGAGACCACAGCGCGCAGCGAGGCCGTCGTGATCGACGTGGCGATACCCACACCCCAGACGACGGTGCTCTGACCCTCCGGGCCCGTCACGGCGCACTCGACGTAGGCCGCGGCCTGGGCGTCGTCACCGGCGGACATCGCGTGCTCGGAGTAGTCGAGGACACGAACGTCGAAGTTGATGCTTCCCAGCGCGTCGACGAAGGCAGCGAGTGGGCCGTTGCCGGTACCCGAGATCTCCTGCTCCTTGCCGTTCACCTTGACGATCGCGGTGATCGCATCGGTGCCGCCGTCCTCCTCGGACGCGGTGACCTTCTGCTTCATGCGCTCGAGCGGGGTGATGGGAGCGAGGTACTCCTCGTGGAAGACATCCCACATTTCCTTCGGCGAGACCTCGCCGCCCTCGCCGTCGGTGATCTTCTGGACCGACTGCGAGAACTCGACCTGCAGACGACGCGGCAGCACCAGACCGTGATCGGCCTTCATGATGTATGCGACGCCGCCCTTGCCGGACTGCGAGTTCACACGGATGACGGCCTCGTAGCTGCGGCCGACGTCCTTCGGGTCGATCGGCAGGTAGGGGACCTGCCAGAGAATGTCGTCGACGTCGGAGTTCTGGCTGTCGGCGTCGACCTTCATGGCGTCGAGGCCCTTGTTGATCGCGTCCTGGTGGCTGCCGGAGAACGCGGTGTAGACCAGGTCGCCGCCGTACGGATGACGCTCGTGGACGGGCAGCTGGTTGCAGTACTCGACCGTGCGACGGATCTCGTCGATGTTCGAGAAATCGATCTGCGGGTCGACGCCGCGCGTGAACATGTTCAGAGCGAGAGTGACCAGGCAGACGTTGCCGGTGCGCTCACCGTTGCCGAACAGGCAGCCTTCGATGCGGTCCGCGCCGGCCTGGTAGCCCAGCTCGGCTGCAGCGACACCCGTGCCGCGGTCGTTGTGGGGGTGCAGCGACAGGATGACCGAATCGCGGCGGGCCAGGTTGCGGTGCATCCACTCGATGGAGTCGGCATACACGTTGGGTGTAGCCATCTCGACGGTGGCGGGCAGGTTCAGGATGACCGGGTTCGCCGGCGTCGCACCCAGGGTTTCGGTGACGGCGTCACATACTTCCTTGGCGTACTCGAGCTCGGTGCCGGTGTAGGACTCGGGCGAGTATTCCCAGCGCCAGTTCGTGTCCGGGTACTTCTTCGACTCGGCGAGGACCAGTTCGGCGGCGTCGGTGGCGATCTTCTTGATCGTGTCCTTGTCGGCGCGGAACACGACGCGGCGCTGCAGAATCGAGGTGGAGTTGTAGAAGTGCACGATCGCGTTCTCGGCACCTTCACAGGCCTCGAACGTGCGCTTGATCAGCTCGGGACGCGACTGCGTCAGCACCTGGATGGTGACGTCGGACGGGATGGCGCCGTCCTCGATGATCTCGCGAACGAAATCGAAGTCCGTCTGGCTCGCGGACGGGAAGCCGACCTCGATCTCCTTGTAGCCCATACGAACCAGGAGATCGAACATACGACGCTTGCGCGCCGGGCTCATCGGATCGATCAGCGCCTGGTTGCCGTCGCGCAGGTCAACGGCACACCACTGGGGTGCTCGGTCGATGATCTTGTCCGGCCAGGTGCGGTCGGGCAGCGTGACCGTCTCGACCTCTTCGGCGAACGGGCGGTAGCGGAACGTCGGCATCGACGAGTTCTTCTGCGTGTTCCACGCAGGCTGGTCGGACGGTGCCGGCTTCGTGGGCGGGGTGATGGTGCGAGTGCCGGTGGTGAATGCGTCAGCGGGGGACATGGGTGTGATCTCCAGGATTGTGGACCCGGCCTGTTGACCTGTTGGTCAAGACCATGAGTCCGGAAGGCTTGGTCGACCGGCGCACAAAAACCCCGCGGCGGGAGGCCAGTCTGGATCAGACCCCGTCGCGGCAACCAAGAAGGAGTGCGCGCTGCATGCACAGCACTCTACTCCTGGATTTCGCGAGAAATCGGTGGGGTTCGCCCTCATGTCCAATTTGTCGCCGAATTGTGCTGCCGTTTCGGCCCCGAAAATGGTGGACTGTCGTCCATGGATCCCCGAATCGCCGTGGCGCGCACGTACCTCGACGCGCTCCGCAGTCACGATGGCAGTTCCGTACCGCTGGCTCCGGACGCGGTACGCCACGAGGTCGGGCTCAAGACCGGATTTTCGGGGAATCATTTGCGGCGCAGCCTTTCCGGAGGTCCTCAGTATCGCGTGATCCGCGACATTCGTGAGGTGGAGTGGACGGTCGACGGGGACGACCTGACGGCTGACTACCTCCTCGACGCCGGGTTGTTCGGGCGGAACCTGATGACCGTTCGGGTTACCGAGACCTTCCGGATACCCGCTGACGATCACCGCATTCACCACATCACCGCGAAGATTCGACCGGCGCGCGCCAAGCACACGTGATGCGCTCGATCCGTTGGATCGTCTGTTCACTGCTGATCGTTCTCGCTGGTCTCGGTGCTGCCGGCTCGGTGCTCGCGCTGTTCGTCCACACCCAGGTGAACGACACCGACAGTTACGTCGAGACGGTTGCCCCGTTGGCTTCCGAACCTGCTGTCCAAGCGGCTGTCGTTGATCGGCTGACCGAGGAACTGACGCAGCGGTTGGACCGGTTTCCGCAGGTGGTGACGAGACAAGCCGAGAAACTTGTTCGGGAGGCGGCTCAGTCGTTGGTCTCCAGCGACCAGTTCGCGACGCTCTGGACCGCGGCCAACCGTCAGGCGCACGCGCAACTTGCTGCGATGGTGACCGGCAGAGCCACCGACGGCATCGTTCGGTCCGACGACAGCGGAACAGTCACCTTGTCCCTCGAGCCGATCATGACAGAACTGCGGACGAACCTCCGCGATCGCGGATTCACCGTCGTCGATCGTCTTCCGACGTTCGATCCGCAGTTCGAGATCCTGCAATCCGACGAGCTGGTGCGGGCCCAGGACCTCTCGAACACTCTCGACCGGGCAGCGGCCTGGCTGCCGTGGGTGTCGCTGGCCTGTGCGATCGCGGCCGTCGCAGTTGCGCCGAGGAGAATGCGCGCACTGTCCCTGGTCGGGCTGGCGACGGCGGTGGCGATGATCGCCCTGTTGGTGGCGTTGGCCGTCGTGCGGCGGGTCTATTTACAGAATTCAGACATACCGTCATCTGAGGCGGCAGTCGCGGTGTACGACGCGCTGGCAGTTTCGCTGGTCAGCAGTATTCGCGTGCTTCTCGCCTGCGGAGTTGCCGTCGCGGTGGTCGGTTACGTTGCCGGTGGCTCGCGTTCTGCGACGTTGATGCGATCGCGGATCTCGCAACTGATCCCGCGCGGATCTGAGGCGAACAGCAGTACGCATCGGGAAGTCCCAGGACCACCTCGGTAAGCTCGACCTCTGGTATCTGTAAACAATTTCGACCTGGAGGTAGAAACGCGTGGCTCTCGTCGTCCAGAAGTACGGCGGATCCTCGGTGGCAACCGCCGAGCGCATCCGACGAGTCGCTGAACGGATCGTCGAGACCAAGAAGGCCGGCAATGATGTCGTCGTCGTGGTGTCAGCGATGGGCGATACCACCGATGAGCTGCTCGATCTGGCTCAGCAGGTGTGCCCTTCCCCGCCGGCCCGTGAAATGGACATGCTGCTGACCTCGGGTGAGCGCATCTCCAACTCCTTGGTAGCGATGGCAATTCACTCCCTCGGCGCCGAAGCTCGTTCGTTCTCGGGCTCACAAGCCGGAGTCATCACGACCGGCAGCCACGGAAACGCCAAGATCATCGACGTCACGCCGGGCCGTGTTCGCACTGCGCTGGACGAAGGCTCGATCGTTCTGGTCGCCGGATTCCAAGGCGTCAGCCAGGACAGCAAGGACATCACGACGCTCGGACGCGGTGGCTCGGACACCACTGCCGTGGCGTTGGCAGCTGCACTCAACGCCGACGTCTGCGAGATCTACACCGACGTCGACGGCGTTTTCTCCGCCGATCCGCGCATCGTCCCCGACGCTCACCGCCTCGAGACGGTTTCCTTCGAGGAAATGCTCGAACTCGCAGCGTGTGGTGCCAAGGTGCTCATGCTCCGGTGCGTCGAGTACGCCCGTCGTTACAACGTGCCTGTGCACGTCCGTTCGTCATACACCACCAAGCCCGGAACAATCGTGTCCGGATCGATGGAGGACATTCCTGTGGAAGAGGCCCTGATCACCGGAGTCGCGCACGATCGCGGCGAAGCCAAGATCACCGTTGTCGGATTGCCGGACACACCGGGACACGCTGCCAAGGTGTTCCGCGCAGTCTCCGATGCCGAGATCAACATCGACATGGTGCTGCAGAACATCTCCAAGGTGGAGACCAACAAGACGGACATCACCTTCACGCTTCCGACGGCCGACGGCCCCCGCGCCGTCGAGATCCTGACCAAGCGTCAGGAAGACATCGGCTTCACGCAGATCTTGTTCGACGACCACATCGGCAAGGTTTCCCTGGTCGGCGCCGGAATGCGGAGCCACCCGGGCGTCACCGCCACGTTCTGCGAGGCGCTGGCCAAGGCAGACATCAACATCGACCTCATCTCGACCTCTGAGATCCGCATCTCAGTGCTGGTCAAGGACACCGAATTGGACGACGCTGTACGTGTCATCCACGACGCTTTCGGGCTCGGTGGCGAAGAAGAAGCAGTAGTACACGCTGGAACGGGACGGTAATTTCTCATGACGACTATCGCTGTTGTCGGTGCGACCGGTCAGGTCGGCATCGTCATGCGCACTTTGCTCGAAGAGCGGAACTTCCCCGCGGACAAGGTGCGGTTCTTCGCATCTGCACGCTCCGCCGGTAAGAAGCTGCCCTTCCGCGGCGAAGAGATCATCGTCGAGGATGCGGCCGCCACATCGGATGAGGACCTGAAGGGCATCGACATCGCCCTGTTCTCAGCCGGTGCGACGCTCTCGCGCGCCCAGGCTCCGCGCTTCGCTGCTGCCGGCGCGACCGTTGTCGACAACTCTTCGGCATGGCGCAAGGATCCCGAGGTTCCCCTCGTGGTCAGCGAGGTCAACCCGCAGGACACGAAGAACCTGGTCAAGGGCATTATCGCGAACCCCAACTGCACCACCATGGCAGCGATGCCGGTGCTGAAGGTTCTGCACGACGAAGCGGGTCTGCAGCGTCTGATCGTCTCCAGCTACCAGGCCGTGTCCGGTAGCGGCATCGCCGGCGTCGAGGAACTCCTCGGCCAGGTGCGCGCCGTAGTCGGAGACGCGGAGAAGCTGGTTCACGACGGCAGTGCCGTCGACTTCCCGGCCCCGAACAACTACGTCGCCCCCATCGCGTTCAACGTCCTGCCGCTGGCAGGTTCGCTGGTCGACGACGGAAGCGGCGAGACCGACGAGGATCAGAAGCTCCGCAACGAGAGCCGCAAGATCCTCGGACTTCCCGATCTGTTGGTTTCGGGTACGTGCGTGCGCGTTCCCGTCGTGACCGGGCACTCGCTCGCGATCAACGCAGAGTTCGCCAACCCGCTCTCGGTTGCTCGCGCCAAGGAGATCCTCGCCGACGCTCCGGGCGTCGAGCTGGTCGAGGTTCCGACGCCGCTGGCCGCTGCCGGTGGCAACGCGTCGCTGGTCGGTCGTATCCGTCAGGATCCGGGTGTCCCGGAGGGACGCGGACTCGCGCTCTTCGTTTCGGGCGACAACCTGCGTAAGGGTGCCGCGCTCAACACGATTCAGATTGCCGAGCTGTTGGTCGGCTAGATCTTTCGTTCGGTACCGGCCCCGCACCTAGGTGTGGGGCCGGTGTCGTTTCGACAGGCGCTCTAGTCGAGTTCGGAAATGGCGACCAGGCCACCGAGGTACTCGGCATCCGAATACGCTTTGGCGAGTAGCGCTCCGAGCTCACCGAGAGCTCCGTTGTCGCTGCCGTACGCAACAAACATGCCCGCTTCGGGATCGGTGCCGAAGCGGCCCTCCAGATGCGGTGCATCGCGGCCTACCACTGCGTGGGCGACCGACGCCCAGTCGTAACCGGAGCCTTCGAAACCCTCTACCTGCTCGAATATCGATGCCACCTTGCCGAAATGCTGGTCGGTGAGCATCAGTGACCAGTTGCCCGGAGACGTTTCGAAAAGCTGTAGCGGTTCGATCGATGGTGATGTCATGCGTGTATTGAAGCAGATCCGACCGACAGGTTTCAGTCGGCCGCTAACGCCCGACCGATTGTGCGAGAGCCACGGCAAAACTGGAAAGTCGTTCTCGGGTATAGGTTTCGGGATCACTGACGGCCAGTCGTCCGAGCATTTCGGCGAACGACATCATGGTGTGTGCGAGGAGAACCGGATCAAGGCCTTCGAGCTTCGACTCGAGGGCAATCCCGGCGCGGGCCAGTTCTTCGGCGCGGGCGAAGACAGCTCCGCGAGAGAGCTTCAACAAGCCGTGATACTCGCTGGGGGCGTTCTCGACAGACGTCAGAATCAGGCGCCAGCGCGTCGGGTTCTCCAGTACGGCGTCGACGAAGGCGCCGACGGTCCCGGTGTACGACGCCGCTGGGCCGAGTTCGCTCAGATCTGTCGGCATGGTTTCGAGCACCTGAGCGATGGCTCGCTCGTGCTCGCGGCGCAGCAGTGCAGCGACGAGATCGGTCCTGGTATCGAAAATCGTGTAGAGGACGGGCTTGCCGACACCGGCTTCGGCAGCGACGGATTCCATGCTGAGGTTGTGCAGGCCAACGCGGCCGGTGACCTCGAATGCTGCGTCGAGGAGCTGCTCGCGACGTTGCTCGGGCGCCATGCGAGGGGCGTACTTGCGCCGCGGTGTATCCGTTGCGTCAGCTTGTGACCTGGTCATCGTGTGCATCACCTCCGCTCTCACCCTAATCTGCCTGCCACTTCTTCGTGAATAATACGCAACCGTTGTATTCATCGTCTGCAATTGTTACGGTGGCGTTGTATTCGAATGGTGCTCAGTGAGGCGCCTCTGCCGAGATCTCGAGGAGAACAACCGCTATGACAGCGTCGACCTCTTTAGTGCCGAATGATCTGCTGCTCCATCCCTCCACGTACGATCGGCCGGAGTTCGACGCGACCACGCGGAGACTGCTGGGCGCGACCGTCGACTGGTTCGAGGCGCGTGGAAAGAACCGACTCCTGGCCGACTATCACGACAAGATCTTCTACTCCGATTTCCTCGATTTCGCGGCGAAGGAAGGTCTGTTCGCCACATTTCTGACGCCCGCCCGCGACAGTGGTGGCGACTCTGACAAGCGCTGGGATACCAGTCGTATCGCCGCGCTGTCCGAGATCCTCGGCTTCTACGGACTCAACTACTGGTACCCGTGGCAGGTGACCATCCTCGGTCTCGGGCCGGTGTGGCAGAGCGACAACGAGACGGCAAGGGCGCGAGCAGCTTCCGCTTTGGCTTCCGGAGGCGTTGCGGCATTCGGACTGTCCGAGAAAGAGCATGGCGCGGACGTCTACTCCACGGACATGGTCTTGACGCCCAACGGCAGCGGCGGGTACCTGGCCAGCGGTTCGAAGTACTACATCGGAAATGGCAACTGCGCCAACACGGTCTCTGTCTTCGGCCGTGTCGACGGAGTGGAGGGCACTGATCAGTACGTCTTCTTTTACGCCGACTCGGACCATCCGGCATTCACCGTGGTGAAGAACATCGTTCCGGCCCAGATGTACGTAGCGGAGTTCTCACTCGTCGACTATCCCGTTGCGGCAGAGGATATCCTGCATACCGGCGAGGCAGCATTCAGTGCCGCACTCAACACCGTGAACATCGGAAAATTCAACCTGTGTTTCGGCGGAATCGGTATGTCGACTCATGCCTTGTACGAGACGATTACCCACGCGCACAATCGAATCCTGTTCGGCAATCCCGTCACGGCGTTCCCACACGTACGACGTGAATTCGTCGACGCGTACGCGCGCCTGCTGGCGATGAGGCTCTTCTCGGATCGTGCGGTGGACTATTTCCGCACCGCATCGCCCGAGGACCGCCGCTACCTCTTGTTCAATCCTGTCACCAAGATGAAGGTGACAACCGAGGCACAGAAGGTGATCGGACTGCTCTCCGACATCGCTGCGGCAAAGGGCTTCGAGAAGGACAGCTACCTCGCGGTGGCCAAGATGGATGTCGACGGGCTGCCCAAGCTCGAGGGGACCGTCGCCGTCAATCTCGCCCTGATCGCCAAGTTCATGCCGGCGTACCTCTTTGCCCCCGAGTCATTTCCGGCGATTCCGACGCGTAACGACGCAGCCGACGACGAGTTCCTGTTCCGTCAGGGCCCGGCACGGGGGTTGTCCAAGGTTCGATTCGACGACTGGCGAGCGGTATACGCGAAGTTTGCGGATGTTCCCAACGTTGCACTGTTCGTGGAGCAGGCAGAAGCGCTCGTGACCCTTCTAGCCGAAGCTGCACCGGATGCGGCGCAGCAGGTCGACTTGGACTTCGGCCTTGCGATCACCGAACTCTTCACCCTCGTCGTCTACGGCGAGCTGATCCTCGAACAAGCCGAGATCTTGGGATTGGACGAGGGACAGCGGAGCGGTGGGGTGCTGGATCAGATCTTCGATGTCCTGGTCCGCGACTTCAGTGCTGCAGCGGTGGAGTTGTACGGAAAACCCAGCGCCAGTGAAGATCAGCAACGGTTGGCACTCGCATCTATTCGGCGCCCCACGTTCGCGGCGGAGCGATTCGAGTACGTCTGGCAGCAAGTAGTCGCCTTGTCTGGTGCCTACGAAATGAACGGTGCCGGCTCAACGAACGGGGAGGAATGAAATGTCTGAACTGACGATGAATCGACCGCGTGAGGATTACGGCTTCTTCGGCCCAGGATCACCCAGTTGGAAGATCTGGGCCGCGCCGACAGCGCTGATCGGGTTCCAGCGGTCGGTGGTGCTCGAGCACTTCGACCCCTTCTTGGCTGCCGCAGTGGCAGACATGAGCGGGATTTACAGCGATCCGGCCGGGCGACTCGACCGAACCTTGGCGTACTTCCTGACCGTCGCCACTGCCGACGGGCGGACAGCACTGGCGCTGTCCGACCACCTCATGACAGTTCATGCTCAGGCTACGGGCATCGAACCGATCACCGGAACTCGTTACAGCGCAAACAATCCGGCGTCACAACTCTGGATCCACGTGACGGGTTGGCATTCGGTGCTCAAGTGCTACGAGATGTATGGGCCGGGCCCGCTTTCAGCTGTCGAAGAGCAGCGGTACTGGGAAGAATGCGTGATCGCTGCCGAACTACAGACATGCAAGACCTCCGACGTTCCACGCTCCCGAGACGAGGTACGTGAGTACTTCGCTGAAGTCAGGCCCAGATTGTGTACCTCCGAGCGTGCCAACCGGGCGATGCACTACTTGTTGAGAACACCGAGAGCGCAGGGGAAGACGAAGTTCGCGACATTCAGCCGATTGGTCGCGCCGGCCACTATCGCGACTTTGCCCGGCTGGATGCGAACGATGGGTGGGTTCGATCAGCCAGCGTTGTTGGACAGAGCAATTGCGCCCGCGGTGCGAACGGCAGTCCGGTTGGGTAGTTCACCGAAGAACATGACCACTGCTCTGAAAGTCATTGCGCCGATGACGGGCAAGGTGTTGGAGCGCCACCTGCGTGACGAGCAACCCCTGGACCCGAGAGTTGTCACGCCAGCGGAGATTCGGGAGCGATTCCCGCGAGCCGCCAAGGTTGCGCAGGCCGTCTGACGGGTTCGCCACGGTCTGTTGGCACCGCATCGGGGGGATCCCTTCGATGCGGTGCTCGGCCGTGTTCTGTTGTGCCTGAGGTTCGTTCTCAGGTTTTGAATGTGGTGTTCGCTGGGCGCGGTTGCTGCCCGGGGTCGATCGAGGGCGGCGGGATGAACCAGGGTTTGTTGTCGACTCCTATTCGGATTTCCCATTTCCCGACGAACCCTGATTTTCGGTGCATCAGTCGGTGGTGTGAACGGCACAGCAGGACCAGGTTGTTCATCACCGTCGGGCCACCGTTGGCCCAGTGCTTAATGTGGTGCGCATCGGTCCAGGCGGGTACGCACGTGCAGCCGGGGAAGGCGCAGCCCTTGTCTCGGGCGATCAACGCCACTCGCTGTTCGGGGGTGACCAATCGTTTTCCGGGTTTCGCATCGAGCGGTGCGCCGTGATCGTCGAGCAGGACGGTGGACAGGAAACAATCACACCCGAGGAGCCTGGTCTGCGACACCGACAGCGGGCCCAGCCAGGGCATGTGCCCGACATCGAGATCCGATACAGCCATTCCGTCATCAGCAGTGGAGGGTGTTGCGGCGCAGTCCCGGTGCTCGGCGAGATCGCGAGCATTGATGTGCACGTTCACGTGCGGGCGTTGACCACCGTCGGTGCCTGTTTTGGCGCAGTCGAGATAGCGGCGGATCAGTTCGGTGAACCCGTCGGCAGTTCGTTTCGCTGCCGACCGAGCATCCGGGGTTCCATCGGGTGCCGGGGTGGGCATCGTCAGATTCGACAACGCCGACAGCAGCATTTCGCCGGTGAGGGCGTCGAAATCGCCGCGCACCACCACTCGACCGTTCAATGTCGACGCGATCCGCAGCTCATTCCGGTCGACGTCTTCGGCGGGTGGAATTTCATCGGATTCGAAGATTCGCTCCAAGGTCGCGATCACGTTCCGCACTTTCGTGGTCGTCGCTTCCACGCCCGACGCAGCCGCAAGCAGTAGGTCGATACAACGAGGGAGCGCGGCGTCTGGCATGCCTTTCGGCGGTGACTCACAGAACGCCACGATCAACACCGCATGCTCGAACGAACAGTCCCCGCCATCGAACCGAGCCGCCACCGCCGGAAACGGCCGCAAAGCTGCACCCAGCGCGGCGATCTTCTTCCCGTCCCGAACCTGCAGCATCGTGTTGGCCGCCAACCAGGACCCCACACCGCGGCTGGCAATCACCTGATCATCGGAACGCAACGAGAGTTCGTCGACCACGGCCACTCGAACGGCTTCCAGGCGCAGAATCTCCGCGCTCGCCGACACCGCAGCCGCACGTAACTCAGAAGCAGGTAACCGCCACAGACGTCCGCGTAACCCCACCGCAGAACCCGACACCACATCCGACAACAAGACGCTCATTGAACCCCCCCGATCCCCTCCCCAAATCATACTCGAACATGCGTTCGAGTCAAGAG
>NZ_JBXAFO010000025.1:0-84133 GCF_058793255.1 Rhodococcus sp. MPR-R1B | reverse complement strand
CCATCACCCGAAAGCACCCCCGCCGGCACCCCCGACTTCGAGCGAACGGCACTTTCGTCGCCTCAGATCGACCCAACGTACCGTTCGCACGATCGAAGGGGGAGCATCCCCGCTGGCATCCCCGCATCGAGTGAACGGCACTTTCGTCGCCTCAGATCGACCGAACGTGCCGTTCACCATCAGGGCAGGAATTGGGCGAGGAAGATGCCGCCGCCGACGCACGTAGCGACTTGTTAGCCAAGGTAGAGATTGTGAACCGTCTCATAAGTCCGAAGTACTCTCCGATTTTGTGCCTTCGTCCCTAGCACTTTGGCCTAGGCTGAGTCTCATGGTGGGGTTGAGCAGCTCGAGGGTGTCGCATTTGCGACTCGTTCCGACGGAACCTGAAGAACTGCAAAGGTTTGTACTAGAAGCTGGCGGAGGGCGTGGGGGCATTCAGATTGCGCGATCGTTGCGTTCGAAGAGGCGCGCGGTACCGGCGCAATACGCGATACGTATCAGTGTCGACAATGTTTCCACTCAGATCTGGCGACGAATCCTCGTCGCGTCGGATCTGAATCTGGATGACCTGCATTCGGTGGTTCAACGGGCAATGGGGTGGAGTGACCGTCAATCGCACGCGTGGTCCAAGTCCGGCAGCCGATTTCCCGGCGAGGTCGAAGAGTACGTAGCTTCCGGGAGCAACGCCGAGCAGCGTCGGGCCGGCCGAGCGGCGATCGTAGAGTCCGCGGTACGCCTGGACGAGGTCATGGTCTCGCCTGGCGATGAAATCAGTTATCGCTACGGACGCTTCGGGAACTGGCGCCACACGCTGACACTTGAATCTTCCGAAGTACTGCCCGACGGGTTCCAAGTTGTGTGTGCCGCGGGTCGCGGTGCATGTCCGCCGGAGGAATGTGTCGGACCTGACGAGTACGAGCAACTCCTCGGTGTTCTCGCTTCGGAGAAGCTGCGCTCCCATGAATGGACCCTCGAATGGCCACAAACTGATTTCGAGCCGACACGATTCGAGATCGCTGAGGTCAATAATCGACTGCATAGTCCTAGACCGGACGAGATCGCTGCGTCGTACGACATTGCGAAGCTCGTCGAATGCCTGGGTCCCTCGCGAGTCCCGGAACTGCATGCGGTCCTCGCCCGAGCAGGCATTGACGATCAGTCGGCAATCGGGGAGTTGGTCCACGTCGAGGCGGGCCAACGCATTCAAGCGGTTCTGGCTCTGATCGGTGTCGAAGGGATCGGTGCCGATGATTTCTTCACGACGGTCGACGCGATGCTCGACGAACCTGAACTGGGACCTGTAAACCTTCCCCAAGGGCGATCACTCTTCGCAGTGCTCAAGAAGTTCGGCCTGGTGCGAAAGCACAAAGGGCAGATTGTTCTGACGAAGCGGGGACAGTCGGCAGAGCGGGACGCGTCAATGACGTGGTCGGTGATCGTCGAGGGAGTTCCGGTTGCGCCCGGCGGCTCGCAGAGAGCGGTGGAACTCCTCGTCCTCCTTGCCGTAGCCGCCGGCATGTCGCCGGCGGATCGTCATCGTTTCGTCGCGGGAGCGCTGGAGTCGATTCGGTCGTCGAGCATCCTGATGGCTGGAGCTCAGACTTCCAGACGTGACACGTCCGGGAGCACCGTAGAGGTGCTCGGATTGATCGGCGCTACGGGGTACGAGTTGGGGAAGTTCGGCAGCAAAGCGGACTCGCCCTGGGCTGTTCACCTCGCGAGGGCGATCCTGCGGCGTTAACTCGCGCGTCGACGCAGACAACCGAAACGGGGTTCGATCCGGCAATGCCGAATCTAACCCCGTTTCGTGTACCGATAGAGATCAGATGTTCACGCCGTAGTCGCGGGCGATTCCGGCTAGTCCCGATGCGTATCCCTGTCCGACTGCACGGAACTTCCATTCGCCATTGTGGCGGTAGAGCTCACCGAAAAGCATGGCTGTCTCGGTGGATGCATCTTCGGAGAGGTCGTAGCGTGCCAGTTCGGAGCCGTTCGACAGATCTACGACGCGGATGTAGGCGTTGGTGACCTGTCCGAAGGACTGGAGTCGCGCATCGGCGTCGTGAATCGAGACGGGGAAGAAGATGTTGGTGACGTTGGGCGGTACAGCCGGGAGGTCGACGTTGATGACCTCGTCGTCGCCGTCACCTTCACCGGTGAGGTTGTCGCCGGTGTGCTCGATGGATCCGTCGGGCGAGCGAAGGTTGTTGTAGAAGACGAAGTGAAGGTCGGAAAGGACCTTGCGTTCCGGGCCGGTGACCAACGCGCTGGCGTCGAGGTCGAAGTCGGCACCACTGGTGCTGCGTGCATCCCAGCCGAGACCGACTGCGACCTTGGTCAGATTGGGTGCGGCCTTCGACAGAGATACGTTGCCGCCCTTGGCAAGTGTGACGCCCATTCAGGTTCCTCTCGTTCGAACGAAGTGGATTTCTTCGTTCGGGAGTTCTGTGTTGTCCGTTCGCGACTCACATTACCGTGAGCGGGTAGGTGCGGTTCGACCGAATAGGCACCTCACTCGAACAGCGCGCGAAGATCCTCGGCGTCGAGTCCGGCGCCCAGTGTGCCTTCGGCGTCCATGACATTCGAGAACAATGCCGACTTCTTGGCTTTGAGTGCCATGACCTTCTCTTCGATGGTGTCTTTGGCAATGAGGCGGTAGACCATGACGTTTCGTGTCTGCCCGATGCGGTGAGTACGGTCGACCGCTTGTGCCTCGGCGGCCGGGTTCCACCAGGGGTCGAGAATGAAGCAGTAGTCGGCCTCGGTGAGATTGAGGCCGAAGCCACCAGCCTTGAGGCTGATGAGGAAGACGGGGACTGCACCAGACTTGAACTCCTCCAACACTTCACCGCGATTGCGCGTCGAACCGTCGAGATAGCTGTACGCAATTTTTTCCGCGTCGAGTCGGTTGCGGACAGAACCAAGGAACCCGGTGAATTGGCTGAAGATCAACGCGCGGTGTCCGCCCGCAACGACGTCGTCCAGTTGCTCGACGAGAGCGTCGACCTTGGCCGATGGGACGGGTCCGCTTTCCTCGTCGACCAGCGAGACGTCGAGACTGAGTTGGCGTAGCAGCGTCAGCGACTGCAGGATCGTGAAGCGGTTCTTGTCGACGTCGTCGAGCAGTCCGAGAATCTTCTGCCGTTCGCGTTGCAGGTGGGTGTCGTAGATCGCGCGATGGCTCGGATGCAACTCGATCTCGAGTACCTGCTCCTGCTTGGGCGGCAAGTCTGCGGCCACCTGTTCCTTGGTGCGCCGCACCATCAGCGGTTTGACGCGTCGTCGCAGTTGCGCCAATCGTTCTGTATCACCGTCTTTTTCGATGGGAGTGCGGTAGACGTCGGTGAAGGTGGTGGGGCTGGGAAACAGTCCTGGTGCAGTGATTGCGAGGAGCGACCACAACTCCAGAAGATTGTTTTCCATGGATGTACCGGTGATCGCGAGTTTGAACGGTGCGTTCACCGCCCTCGCGCACTGGTGGACCTTGGACTTGTGGTTCTTGGCGAATTGGGCTTCGTCGAGTACCAGTCCGGACCAGCGGCCGGCGGAATACGCATCGGTGTCGAGGCGAAAGAGAGCGTACGACGTCACGACGATGTCCGCCCCGCCGACGAGTGCGGCCAGATCGGTTTTTCTGCGGCGCAGCGTGTCCGTGATGACAGCGGTGTGGAGGGTCGGTGCGAACTTCGCCACTTCGGACTTCCAGTTGGATACGACGCTGGTGGGTGCGACGATCAGAAAGGGAGGCGCGGCTGGATTCGATTGCCTTGCAGCGCAGATCATTGCGAGGGTCTGCAGTGTCTTGCCCAGGCCCATGTCGTCGGCGAGTATGCCGCCCAGGCTGTGCTGGCGCAGGAAATTGAGCCAACGGAATCCGTCGACCTGATAGGGACGTAGCGTTGCCGTCAACGTGTCCGGGACTTCGACGGGATCGATGCCCGAACTGCCGAGCAATCCTGCGATCTGCTTCTTCCAAGCTGCTTCTTGATGTTTGACCCTTCCGAGCGCCGTCAATTCTTCCCACAGTCCGGCCTGAAATTTGCTGATCCCGAGTTTGCCGGTGGGCCGATCGAGTAGCGACCGCGCTTCGGTGATGAGACGGTGCAGGCCGAGTAGTTCAGGTGCGTCGAGCCGAAAGAAGGCGCCGTCCGGTAGCAGTATGTGAGTCTCGCCCTTGCTCAGAGCAGAGAACAGTGTTGTGAACGGAACGCTTTGTCCCGCAACATCGACGGTGACATCGAGGTCGAACCAGTCGGATCCGCTGTCCCCGTCGGGGGCTGATGTGCTGAGGCCGATCACGACAGCGTCGTCTGCAGGCCGGTAGTCGGCGGGGGTTCCTGCAACCGTGAGGTCGATGGCGTCGTGCGCTTCGAGTTGGGGCAGGAGGTCGAGTGTGAACTGCATGGAATCGAGGCCGGTCAAAGTTCCCGCGAGAGTGGCCTTCGCCGCGGCCGCGCCGAGGCTGTTGGTGATGGCATCTTCGGCAGCGTGATTGCGGACCTCGGACTCGTCGGTGGTTGCATCGGCGGTAGAAATGATCAGTTCGTCGGCATCGACGGTGTACTTCCATGCCGACTCGATGTCGATGCGGTGGTCGCCTTCGTAAGTGGCCATCAGTTGTAGCCGAGGACCGGACACAGTAGGTGGGTTGTAAGCACCGTCGGAAGATAGGACGGGAGCGAGGCTTCCGAGTTTGAACACGAACCGCGAAGTGAACGCATCTCGATGCTCGGCGGGTATGTCGACTGACTTTCCGGAGTCGATCAACTGCCTCAATTGGTGGGTGACCGGCGTGTGCAGCGGTGCGAGCGTGATCGCGTTGGCGGCGTCGAGCGCGAAGACACCATGTGCCGGTGTACCGACAAGTCCCCAGTCGGAATGGGTGATGATGTGCCCATCGGTCTGAATTCGGGGAGTGAGACGGAGGTTGTTGTCTTCCGCTCCGTGGACGTCGAGGCAGATGTTGGCGTCGTAGAGTAGGGAGATGTTGCCGAGGCCGGCTTTCGAGTGAACGAGTGAAACGCCGACGCTGATGGCCTCACGAAGAAGCGACCAGAGTTGCGGGCTCGCGAACCCGGCAAGATCGATTTCCGCGGCATTTTGATTTCGGTAGTAGTTGCCGGCGCTGTGGAGGAGATGTATGTCGCGTAGAACCCGGAGGTGATCTGCGGGGAACTGAAAAGTGCTTCCGAGTTTGTTCCAGGCGAGCCCGCCGGAGATCCACCCTCTCGCTCCTGGTTGTACGGGTTTGATGATGAGCCTTGTCGATGCGCCCTTGGTTCGGGTGGTGAATTGAATGCCAAGTCCACGTGTAGTGCGGCCGGCCAGGTCTGGTCGGAGCAACTCCTCGAGCGAGCTGTCCCATCCGAGGTGTTGTGGAGTCTTGTTCGCCTCGGCAACCGCTGCGAGCACCAACGCGACTACGTGCTTGCAGTTCATCCGCACGGGACACGTGCAGAGGCCACGCGTGAACGTTGCTGTACCGGCCGCGCCGCGACTTACCGAAATCGTGCAGGTGTACGGCTCTCGCGCAGTTCCCGATACAGCGCCGGTCAAGATGTCAGCGGTGTCGTTCCATCCGATGGATTCGACTGCATTCTCCCGCAGGTAGACAAGTCCGCGGTCGTAGGTGGTTGTGCCCACGACAGCGCGAATTCGGTCGAGGTCGAGGGCCCTGACTGAATCCGGTTGCACGGGGGCCAGCCTAGTAGCGGCGACCGACAGATCTTGTCGTGGTCGTTTGTCCAAGAAAGTCCGAACTGCACGGTATGTTCACGGAAACATCTTTGACTGGTTTGGGAGTTTCATGAGGACTGAGCGGCGTGCGTGGATTCGATCTGCGCGCACAGGTGCGGTGTGTTTGGCCGTCTGTGCACTTTCTTTGCAATTGGGCGGACTGTCGACGGCAGCGCCGAGTTCCGGAAGCTCGGGTAGTTCGGGAAGCTCGGGAAGTCTGGGCAGCGTCGAGGGAAGCGTGAGCTCGGGGTCGACGATCCCGGGACCACTTCAGGAGGATCCGGGCCCCAAACCGGACCTGCGCGACGACATCGTCGTCCCGGCCATCGTCGGCGAGAAGGTGACCGCACCACAAGCGATCAGGCTGACGGTGGCGTCGCCCGCACTTCGACGCGAGGTCGGCGTCGAGATTTTGCTACCCGCTGACAATTCGGTTCCGCGCCCAGCGCTGTACATGCTCGAGGGTGTCGACGCCGGAGAGAAAAGCAGCGGATGGATGACGATCGGCGGCGCCCCGGCGTTCTTCGCCGACAAGAACGTCAACGTCGTGATGCTCAATGGCGGAATCGCGAGCCTGTACTCGGACTGGGAGAATCCGGATCCGCGGCTGGGACTGCACAAGTGGGAAACCTTCATCACCGAGGAGTTGCCACCGCTGATCGACGCGCGACTCGAGACCAACGGAATCAACGCGATTGCCGGCAATTCCATGGGCGCGATGGGTGCAATGATGCTCGCCCAACGCTTTCCGGACATGTATCGCGGCGTTGCCGTGTTCAGCGGCTGTTATTCCACGATGGATCCGCTCGGCCGAACTGCCGTCCAGGCCACGATTTCTTCTCGAAGCGGAGATCCGGCCAACATCTGGGGTGTGCCAGGGGGCCCGGAGTGGGAGGCACACGATTCGTTGATCAACGCAGAGAAGTTGCGTGGCAAGGAAATCTACGTGTCGACGGCAAACGGTCGTCCCGGATCTGACGAGACGCTGCAGACTCCTGAACTGCTCGAGCGTCTGGTGATCGGCGGCGGCATCGAGGTTGCCGCCCACGCCTGCACCAAGATGTTCGACGCTCGGTTGCAGGAGCTGAAGATTCCGGCGCAGGTGGATTACGAGCCGAACGGCACGCACGCGTGGGCGTATTGGCGTGAACGACTGCCGAAGGCGTGGCCGACTCTGTCCCGGGCATTGGGCGTCTGACGGTTCGACAACAGTGCTCGGGTTGTGGATGCACCACAACCCGAGCGTTGGATCACTCGCAGGCGATGCCGTCGTTGTCGCGGTCGAGATGCGGGGCGTATCCGTTCTGGCCCCGGTACAACGGAGCTGCGCCGGCATTACGAACGGCTGTGCAGTTCTGGTAGTACCGCGCTGGTGCGGGAGTGTTCTGCGGCGCCGGCTGGTTCTGGGGCGCTTGCGGAGCGGGCGGCGCCGGCGGTGCGAAGACCGGGGGAAGGAACGGCTGGACTGCGTCGGCAGAGCCAGTCGGAATCATGCGTGCGATCTCGATCGGTAGGAAATCGAAAACCGTGGATGCCTGAGCGGCGGGCGCGGCAACCAGAGTGATTGCGGCGCAACCTGCGACGCTGAATGCCAGACGGCGGAGCTTCATGTGACCTCGTGTTCAACTGGGCAGCCCTTCCACTTCGGAGGGCTCTGCCGGCTGAGCATACTAGTCATAACGACCAAATGGTTTATTTCGGTAAGGGTGAAATCTGGGGTGAAAAGCAGCGTCCCCGCACCGTATTGCTCAGGTGCGAGGACGCTGCTGTAGTCATCGAGGGTTACGCGTCGACAAGTTCCTCGGCGAAGGGGTCACCGTTGCGGGGAGCGTCGAAGCGCTCCTTGTCGAGGATTCCCTCACGCTTTGCGACGATGACCGGGACCAGTGCCTGGCCGGTGACGTTGACTGCGGTACGGCCCATGTCGACGATCGGTTCGACTGCGAGGAGCAGTCCGACGCCGGCCAGGGGAAGACCAAGGGTGGAGAGTGTGAGTGTGAGCATGACTGTCGCACCGGTGGTTCCGGCCGTTGCCGCTGAGCCGATGACCGAGACGACGACGATCAACAGGTAGTCGGTGAAGGTCAGCGGAACGTCGTAGAAGCCTGCGACGAAAATCGCCGCGATCGCGGGATAGATTGCGGCGCAACCGTCCATCTTCGTGGTGGCACCGAGCGGAACGGCGAACGAGGCGTACTCACGCGGAACGCCGAGGTTGCGTTCGGTGACGCGTTCGGTCAACGGCAGGGTGCCGATCGACGAGCGCGAGACGAATCCGAGCTGAGTTGCGGGCCAGACGCCGGAGAAGAAGCTTCGAACCGAGAGGCCGTGTGCGGCAATCAGGATGGGGTAGACCACGAAGAACACGATCGCCAGACCGATGTAGATGGCGGCGGTGAAGACGCCCAGCGACCCGATCGCATCCCATCCGTAGGTGGCGACAGCGTTGGCGATCAGCGCAGCGGTGCCGATCGGGGCAAGGCGGATGATCCACCACAGGACCTTCTGGACGATCGCGAGCAGCGAAGCGTTGAACTCGAGGAACGGCGCAGCCTTGGGACCGATCTTGAGTGCAGCAATACCGATTGCACCGGCGATGACGAGCAGCTGCAGGACGTTGAAGCTCAGCGATGTGGTCGCCACGCCTTCGGCGACGGAAGTCTTTGCACCCAACCCGAGGAAGTTGTTCGGAACCAGTCCGGTGATGAACGCCCACCACGAACCGGAACTCTTGGGTTCCTTCGCGGCTTCGGCGGCGACGTCGGTCCGTGAACCGGGATCGGTGATCAGGCCGACGATGATGCCGATGATCACAGCGATGAAAGCGGTGATCGCGAACCAGAGCAAGGTCTGCACGGCCAGGCGAGCTGCATTGGCGACCTGGCGCAGGTTGGCGATGGAGCTGACAATGGCGGTGAACACCAGCGGGATCACCGCAACGGTGAGCAGCTTGACGTAACTCGAACCGATGGTCTGTACGGTGCCGACCAACCAGTTGACGTTGCCGTCGGCCGCATCAGGCATTGCCCGGGCGACGAGACCGATGATGACACCGAGTACGAGACCGGCGACGATCTGCGGTCCGAATGCCGTCGCCCAGGACGGAAAACGGGACGTGGACTTTTCCGGCACGCCGGTGGAGGTGGAGCTGGGCATGACTATGCCTTTCGAAAATCAAGGGAGCGAAACGCAGCGCGGCACCAGAGGCCGGGCAGATTCGAAGAAATGTTTCCTGGTACGCGTCAGGTCAGAGCGAGCGCGTACACATTGCGCTCGCCTGCAGGCGAAGGTCGACGTAACGCCGACTGGTCAGGAACAACACTGTCCACACACTACTCGCAGCTTCAACTACTCGATCCCGAGGGTCGCCGCGGGAGTTCGCTTCGTGTTCGTCGGGCGTGCCCCGATCAGTCACTGTTGGTCGGTTGACTAGTCTCGACGATCAGTAGGTGCCGCACCGGCGCCTACGCGTCGGCAAGCGGAAGCGAGAGACCGATGAGCGTTCGGAATGCCGAGTACCCGCGTCCGAAGCATTTCCTGGTGCACCTCAGTGACACGCATCTGGTGGCTCAGGGGGAGTTGTACGACGCCGTGGATGCGTCGACGAGATTGCGGGAAGTGCTCAGCGGGATCGTGGCCTCGGGCGCACGCCCGGATGCACTGATATTCACCGGCGACCTGACCGACCAGGGACACCCCGACGCATACGCGGAACTGAAAGCCATCGTGGAACCCGTGGCGGCCGAGATCGATGCGCAGGTCGTCTGGGCGATGGGCAACCACGACGACCGCCCTACGTTCAGATCTCTGCTGTTGGGCGAGGACGCCACCGATCATCCCGTCGACAACGTCTACGACCTTGACGGACTGCGGGTGATCACCCTGGATTCGTCGGTTCCCGGTCATCACTACGGTGAGATCTCGGATCGTCAATTAGACTGGCTACGAACAGAATTGACGGTGCCGGCGCCCGACGGAACAATTCTGGCGCTGCATCATCCGCCGGTTCCGTGCATTCAGGATCTCGCGGTTCTGGTGGAGTTGCGCGATCAGTCCCGGTTGGCAGACGTCTTGCGTGGCAGCGACGTCCGGGCGATTCTTGCCGGGCACCTGCACTATTCGACGACGGCGACGTTCGCCGGCATTCCGGTTTCCGTGGCGTCGTCGACGTGTTACACCCAGGACTTGAACGTGGAAGTCGGTGGTCAGCGTGGTCGTGACGGGGCTCAGGGGTGCAATCTGGTGCACGTGTACGACGAGACAATTGTTCATTCGGTCGTTCCACTCGGTGCGCACGTGACGGTCGGTGAGCCCGTCGACGCGGCCGAGGGTGCCCGGAGGCTCAGTGCTGCCGGCATTCGAATCCTCGAGAGCGAAAAGGCGGCACGCTCGATCATCTGAGGTCGCAGGCGGTTTCCGGCACCCACGCGCAGTTCCGGGTGATTGCCGGGCGGTCGCGTACTCACTACCGTCGAGGTAGGTGCAGAGCTCCAGCAACAAGGACCGGCTAGCTGGACGGCAACCCTTCATGCCGATGGGGTGCCCCGGAATCACACCTGGCGATACGCGCGGTGCGTGTCGCAAGCGGCAGTCGCCACGAGAACCGTCAGTCGGGTGCTGACGGTTTCTGCGGTCGGCACTGTGCGCTCCCGAGTAGTTCTCGAACAGGAGTATGCGCCGATGACCTCCACCCCTTCTTCTCATCTTGCTCCGTTGCATCTCGCCGTAGCGCTGGACGGTACCGGTTGGCACCCAGCGGCCTGGCGAGAGCCGCACTCGCGCCCGAGTGAGCTGTTCAGCGCGTCGTATTGGACTGACGTGGTGACGATCGCCGAGCGTGGTCTGCTCGATTTCGTCACCATCGAGGACAGTCTCTCGGTGCCGGCCAACCCACTCGAGCCTGTCGACGACGCGGTTGACCGGGTGCGCGCTCGGCTCGACGCACATCTCGTGGCCGCCCGACTGGCACCGATCACGAGCAACATCGGGTTGATCCCGACCATCACCACCATTCACACCGAACCGTTCCACGTGTCCAAAGCCGTTGCCACGCTGGACTACACCTCGCGCGGTCGCGCCGGGTGGCAGGTGAAGGTGTCGGCGTCGGAATCCGAGGCAGCACAGTTCGGGCGTCGCGACATCCCCGCGCTCACCGATGCCGACCGTCAGTCGATCGTTTCAGGCGTCCTCCCGGACTTCGTGCGCGACCTGTTCGACGAAGCTGCGGAGGCAGCTGACGTAATCCGGCGACTCTGGGACAGCTGGGAGGACGGCGCCGAGATCCGCGACGTGGAGCAGCGCCGGTTCATCGACCGAGACAAGTTGCACTACATCGACTTCGAGGGAAAGTACCTCTCGGTCCGTGGACCGTCGGTGACTCCGCGCCCGCCGCAGGGGCATCCCGTCGTCACCGCATTGGCACATCAGCGGGTCGCGTACGAGCTGGCGGCGCGGACGGCCGATCTGGTGTTCGTGACGCCGTTCGACGACGAGCAGGTCACGGCAATCCTGGGTGAAGTGCGAGCAGCCGAAGAACACGTGCAGCGCACCGGCGAACCGCTTCGGGTCTTCACCGACATCGTCGTATTCTTCGATGCTCCGGAAGAAACCGGAAAGGAACGGCTCGCTCGCCTCGACGCGCAGGCCGGCGCCGAATACCGTTCGGACGCGCTGACCTTCACCGGCACCGCGGCTGAGTTGGCAGATCTTCTGCTCCGGTGGCAGCAGTTGGGAATCGACGGCTTCCGGTTGCGGCCGGGCGTCGTCGTGGACGACCTCGACGCGATCGCAGGTGAGCTGGTACCTGAATTGCAGCGACGCAACGTATTCCGCACCGAGTATCCGCAGACGAATCTTCGCGGACTGCTTGGCCTACCCATCGACGTTCCCAACCGCTACGCCGCCGGTACTCCGGCCGCCTGACAGACGAGGAATACATTTTCATGAGTTCTCAGAAGCGTAAGCAGGTCATCCTGGGTGCCTACCTCGGCGGCGTCAACCATCACACTGCATGGTGGGATCCGCAGGCGGGCAGCCAGATCGAGTTCGATTCCTTCGAACACACCGCTCGAACCGCCGAGCGTGGGAAGTTCGACTTCTTCTTCCTCGCCGAAGGCCTTGCCCTTCGTGAGCGTGCAGGACAGATTTTCGATCAGGACATCATCGGTAGGCCGGACACCTTCACGGTCCTTGCATCGTTGGCGGCGGTAACCGAACACCTCGGATTGGCCGGCACTATCAATGCCACGTTCAACGAGCCGTATGAACTGGCCCGCCAATTCGCGACGCTCGATCAGTTGTCCGGAGGACGTGCCGCCTGGAACGTCGTCACCTCGTTCGACGCATTCACCGGCCAGAACTTTCGCCGCGGCGGATACCTCGACCGCGCGCAACGATACGAGCGTGCGGAGGAGACCGTAGCGCTGGTGCGTGAACTCTGGGATTCGTGGCGAAGCGACGACATCGTGGCCGACAAGGCATCAGGGCGCTTTCTCGCGCGACCGGATGCCGGTGAATTCGCTTTTCATGGATCGCATTTCGACGTGAACGGCCGATTCACAGTGCCGCGTAGCCCGCAAGGGCGCCCGGTTATTCTGCAGGCCGGGGTGTCGCCGCAGGGGCGCGATTTTGCTGCCGGCAATGCCGACGCGATCTTCTCACCGTACGGTCAGTTGCCCGAGGCGGCCGATTTCTATCGCGATATCAAAGCACGTGCCGTTGCGGCCGGACGTGACCCGGGTGACATCAAGATCTTGCCGTCGGCGAGTTTTGTTCTCGGCACCTCGGAGGCAGATGCGATCGAGAAGTACCGAGAGATTCGCGACCAGCAGGTCACCGGCCAGACCGCTTTGGTTCTGCTCGAACAGATCTGGAATCTCGATCTGTCGAAGTACGACCCCGAAGGACCACTACCCGATATCGCTCCGGATCCCGAGGCTCCGCCGATCATCCAGGGCCGCGCCTTCATTCACCAAGATCGTTTCGCGACCGTCGCAAAACTGCGCGCGGTAGCGGAGAGCAAGAAGTTGAATCTGCGCGAAGTGGTGATCGATCAGTTCGAGCGTGGACCGATCGTCGGTACACCGCAGCAGGTTGCCGAGAAAATAGATTCGTTTGTCAGCAACGACGGTTCGGATGGGTTCATCCTCGGGTCGCACCTTGTGCCGACCGGCCTCGACGAGTTCGTCGACGACGTGGTGCCGCTGCTGCAGGATCGAGGTGTTCTCCGCAGTGACTACGAAGGAACGACGTTGCGTGACAATCTCGGTCTGCCCATTCCGGTGCAACGGGAGCATGTGACAGCACGCTGATCGACCGAAGTAGCAAGGGCCCAGCCGAAATCGGCTGGGCCCTTGTTTCGTCTAGGCTTCCCAGGGCGCCGGGATGGGGTAGTAGCTCTCCAGGAACTCAGTGATCTTGCGTGTCCGAAGTTCCAGATCGATCTCCGGAGCGCTGCCGTCGTTGAGGCAGAAGAAGTCCATGGAGCGCTTGGCGAGCAGTGAGTCCATGTCGCGCAAACCGGCCTTGACCGTCGTGTCGACGTATTTGACGGCGGCGGACTTCTGCACCACCGACCGTCCACTCATGAGCGTGTAGTAGTGGTACAGCGAATTGGTCACCGAGATATTGGAACTCGCGCGGAAGGTGCTTGCTGCAGTGGCCGCGAAGTCTTCGGCGAACTCGCGTTCCATCTCGGCCATCACGCTCTTGCGTAGTGGCGTCGCTGCGTGCTCCAGATGTCTGGTGGTCATCAGACCGAAGCGGTCCTGCAGCAGACGGCGGTTGACGCGGGCCGCATTCTCGAACCCGCTGCGGTCGTTGTCGTTGTGTCCCAATCCGATTCTGGTGTCGGCCTCGATGAACATGCTGATCCCACCGGGGGAGAAGAACATGTCAGGGCCGACGGGGCGACCGAAGAACATGTCGTCATTGGAGTAGAGGAAATGCTCTGCCAGACCCGGAATATGGTGCAGCTGGCACTCGACAGCTTGAGAATTGTGGGTGGGCAACACACTTGGATCGGCGAAGAACTTTTCGCTGGGCATGAACGTGACTCGCGGATCGTCGGCAAGCCAGTCCGGACGATCGGAATCGGTTGCGACGAAGATCCGCCGGATCCACGGCGCGTACATGTGGATAGATCTAAGTGCGTATTTGAGCTCGTCGATCTGACGGAAGCGCGCTTCTGATTCGTCGCCCTCGCCGACGATGTAGTTCTGCATGCGCTTGGCGCGCTGAGCCTGAAACTCTTTGGAAGAACCGTCGACCCAGGAAAAGACAAGATCGATATCGAAGCTGATATCGGAGGCATGATCGGCGAACATGTTCTCGATGGTCGGCCAGATCCGGCCGAATCGCTCGACGGTTCCTCGGACAGCTTCTTCGGGGAGGACGGTTCGTCGTGTCAGTGAGTTCTCGACGGGTAGGACGATTTCTTCGTCGGAAATCGACCACAATTCGATCTGAACGCCGATGTTCGCGCCGTAGTTCATACCGCTTGCGACGTGAACCCTCGGACGGAACAAGCGGAAGATCCGTGACTTGTTGGTTTTCGACAGGGCACCGTCCGCGACAAGGAGCGCTGGACTCTTCTTCGCGTCGACGGTTTTGGAATAGAAGGGTGCGTTTGCGCATCCCTCGACAAGTGCCTGCCGCAGGTTCTTGCGTTCCGTCCAGCTGACCGCGATGACCGGGCGCTCGTCGTTTCCGCGGACGAGTAGATACTCGATTCCTGCGGCGTCGAGGATGTCGCGGATGAAGAGGAGATCTTCGACCATCGCTTCGAGCGGCGTGGTGGTCGTGATCGCGAGGGCAAAACGATTCTTGAATCGGACGGTCTCGGGTAGCTCGCCCATCCGTGCGCGTGACGCGGCCGACGCCGGCTCCACAGGATTGGGGCTGTCCTGCTCCGGAGGTACGAAGTAGATGTCGTGCGGAGCGGGAGATTCTGTAATGGGATGCCTTCCGATTCTGATCCAGCTGTGTATCTGTCGCCCCCGACGCTGCGAGAGCGTGGTGGCGACGAGCTCAGTCTATGCCGTCGGCGCCGAAAGTCGGACATGAGTGACGGGGATGGGTAGCGCGGGGCGAGTCGGGTACCCCGAGGACCGAAGCGAGAGTGAAGGAGGAGAACCGATGCGTGTGAAAGCGATGGTCGGAACAGGCGCGATGGCGGTTGCGCTGGCCGCCGGCCCAGTTGCGACAGCGTCTGCGGAGCGAACCGAGGCAGCGGGGTCGGAGGGTTCACCGGAGATGCTGACCTGCGAGGTTGTCTTCGATGCACTCGAAGATATGAGCCCGGAATGGACGGAAGAGGGGATCGATCAGGTCGAAGACTGGTGTGAGGCGATCACCGGCGAAGAAGACTGAGCGTCAGCCGCGCGAAATCACCCGTCGCGAGAGTCGCCACCGCCCGTCTTCGAGTTCGAACTCGTCCGCGTAGCTCCCGACGCCGCTGAGTTCGGGCGACGTGGCTGTGTCGACGTAGAACGTCCACACCGCATCCGCGCGGGCTGTAGTTTCCGACGTCACGTCCACGGCGATCGCCGTGGTGACGTGACGTGTGAACGTGCCAGGCCCTTGAATGCCGGCCGCGCGACGCTCGCGAACTCCAGCAGCAATTTCTTCACGGCCACGTCGTACCTGTGCGGGGATACCGCGATCGGGATTGGCCGGCATGTTCCATTCGGCCTCGCGCGTGAACTGCTCCACGTAATCCTCGACCGAGCCGGTATCGGCAAGATGCGCGATGCGAGCGAGCGTTGAACGAATCTGTTCGGCAGGGCCCTCGGGTTGCATGCTGTCCTCCGTAGACGTGGGTGCGGCAGATCGCACGCTACAGCTCATGACGACAACGACGACGGCCTCGTCCCAGTGAGCGGCAATATTCTCCGGCGAGGGAGCGGCGAACTTTGAGATCACCTCGAGTTCAACCGTATTCGAGCCCGCAGCGTAAATGATTGAGTGTTCACAGTAGGCAGCGCCATGACGACTGCCGCGCCCGTAGGCTTGACCGACTCACAGGAGATCGCCATGTCCGTCACCGAACTCGAACGTGTCACCCAGACCCCGGAGCAGATCTACGCTGCCGGCGGAATCACCGTCCACAAAGTAGGCGAGCTGATCGGCGCCCGCATCGACGGCGTCCATCTCTCCGGGGACTTGTCCGAAGAGACCGCTTACGCGATCAACTATGCGCTGGCAGCGCACAAGGTTGTGTTCTTCCGTGGGCAGCATCATCTCGACGACACGTCGCAGTACGAATTCGCCGGAACCCTCGGCACCCAGACCACCCCGCATCCGACGGTGAAGTCCAGGGGCGACAAGCTGTTGGTGCTCGACCGTGCCGCCAACAGTTGGCACACGGACGTGACGTTCGTCGACCGCATCCCGAAAGCCTCGATTCTGCGAGCGACGACCATTCCCGAGTACGGCGGAGCGACCACGTGGGCGTCGACCACCGCCGCGTACGACCAACTGCCGTCTTCACTCAAGGTCTTGGTCGAGAATTTGCGGGCCGTTCACACCAATGCCTACGACTATGCCGAGGTTGTCGATCAGGCGAACCCGGTAGACGCGCAGCGCCAGGCCTACTACGCCGAATTCACCCGTGAGATCTACGAGACCGAACACCCGGTGGTGCGTATCCATCCGGCGACGGGGGAGAAGACCCTCCTGCTCGGTCACTTCTTCAAGGAGTTCGTCGGGCTCAAGCCGTCGGAGTCGGTCGCTCTTTACCAGATCCTGCAGGCACGAATCATCAAGTTGGAAAACACTGTTCGATGGAACTGGTCGGCCGGCGACCTGGCGATCTGGGACAACCAGGCGACTCAGCATTACGGTATCGCCGACTACGGGACTCAGGCGCGCAGTGTGCACCGAGTGACATTGGCCGGCGACGTCCCCGTCGACGTCCACGGCGAGCAGAGTCGAATCCTCCAGGGTGACGCCGCGGAGTATTCGATCATCGCGGACATCGATCGGCTTCCCGGCTTCGCCGCGAACTGATCAGTCGTGCTGCGGGTGATCCGGCGGGAACATCTGTCCCCATGAGTGACTGCACGCTCGGCACGTCCATTCCGGGGTGTCCGGTCCCACGACGCAGCCAGTTACGGCGAGCCACGGTAGGTGATCGAACGGATGGACCGGCATCCCCGGGGCACACTGAGCGGTTCTGTGTGCACCGCAGTGTGGGCACGGTGGATTTTTCGCCAGCATGTAGTCGATGAAGTTGGTGTGCCCAGACGTGGCCATCCTTCCGGTGCACTTGCGGCACAGGACGGCTGGGTAGTCGTCACCAGGTTCAGCCTGCCTGAAGATCCGTGATGCGGAATGAAAGTGAAGGCGATCGCTGCTGTTGAACTTTCGCAACGGCATCGGTGAGCCGCAACCTGTGCAGTTTCCCCGCTCGTTCATCAACGTTCGGGCGTGGGCAGCTGTGGACGTCGGATCCAGCGTGTCGATGTCGCCGAAGTAGTGCGCATAGTGTGACTGGCCGGCCGTGAGAATCTGGTCGGCCAGTGCGTCGTCGACCGGCCCAGGATCCGTGGGAAACGTGATGGACCATCGTTGTTCGAGTTCTGGAACGGTGGGCAAACCGTGGAGTTCGTACGGGCGTTCATCGACTTCCATCGGCGACGTGCCGTCGAAGGGCGCAGCCACGGTCTCGATGCAGAGCAGCGTGCGAGGAGTGGTGTCGAGAACAGTGATCAGCAGGTCACCGATGGCCATCTTTCCGTGCATGATCCAGGGATCGACACGGGCTCGGGGTTCGAGAAACGCGACCACGGCATCGATCCATGGCGTGCCGAGTGCGATGAATACGTGCTGACCGGAGCTCCGCGTGATCATCGGACGATTCTCGCAAGGGCTGCCGACAGCGTCAGGCTTTGACCACCTTGCGCCCGAGCAGCGATGCAACCAGTCCGTCGACGAAGGTCGCTTGCCGTCCGAGGGGATCGGAATCCGCTGCCGCGACGCTGCCGATCGAAATCGATCTCGTCAGGCCGGTCTCGCTGATGAATTCGGCGGCGAGGTGCGCTTCTCGGAATGTGAGGCCGCCCAGATGTGTCGTGTCGTCGACTCCGAGAACACGTCCGTCGATGATGTCCATGTCGAAATGGACGTGGACGCCGTTCACACCCTGGCCCGCCGCGGCGAGGACGCGAGGCATCAAGGCCGCCATGCCATGGCGATCGATCTCGTCGATCGTCACCAGCAATACCCCGTACTCGTCGAGTGCGCGCTTGTGATCGACCGTGGCGTTCTTGACGCCCACCAAGACGGTGTTCTCCAAACTGGGGCCGTGCAGATCCGCCGCCGACGACAGCAATTGTTCGATGTCACCGTGTGAAGCGAAAATGATTGCACCCAAATCGGTTCCAGGTTCGGTGGCGATCGGAATTCTGGTGTTCTGCCAGGCTTCGGCAGTGAGCCACAGCGGCAGCGTTGTGAGATCCGCAGCGGCATTCTCTGCTTGAATGCAGTCGAAACCGATTCCGGACATGTCCTCACGTAGACCGTGATCGAGGAGATGGCTTGCCAGGCCGGTAGTTTCGAGGTCGATCAATTCGACGGTCGCATTGGCATCGATCGGTTCGGTGCCCAGAACGTATCGCTTTTCGACGTAGGGCGATGTCATCGCCATCAAGAGCGCGCCGTAATCGATCGTGAAGTCGACGGTGCCACCCAGTCGGTATTCGTCACCTGTTTCTCCGGCGTCGACGAGGAGGTGATCGCTACTGGCGCTGATCACCTTCAGGCGCGGATCGATCGGGGTCAAGCCTTCGGGCGAGATGTCTTCGCGGCCGATGGACAAGATCAGGCGTCGGCTCGGCTTGTCCTCGTTGTCGAAGACGGGGCGTCGGCCGAACGCGTCTTCCCCTGAGACTCCATACGGCCGCGACGGCTTGATCTTGGCCTCGATGATGTCCGCGGTGAGAGTGAAGGCGTCGTTGTTCAGCAGTTCGTACAGTCCTGGGGGAGTCGGTGATTCGGCCAGAACGATGCTGGCACCCAAACGCAGATGGTTGATCCCCTCGGGCATCGTTCCGGTCTCGAGGAGTGGCAGAGAGAACGTATTGCCGCCGGAAACGATCGGCAGTTCGATCGAGAACCGCTTCGTGATTTCGTCGGCTAGGTAGACCAGATTCGACAGGTTGTCGACGGTCGGCTGGATGCCGCCGACGCACGCGAGGTTCGCGCCGATTCCGATCAGTCTGATGCCCTCGATGGGAAGGATTTCAGCGACTACGTCCAACGCCTCCGCCGGCAGGATCCCTTCGCGGAGATCTCCGAGGTCGATCATCAGCACGATGTCGTGGACGACTCCTCGCGCCCGTGCTGCTCTGCCCAGAGCAACAATCGTCGTCAACTCCGAGTTGAGGCTGATGTCCGCGTAGCGGATCGTGTCGTCGATCTCGTTCAACGACGGTGCGCGGATCAGCATCAAGGGAACGGTGATGCCGTCGCGGCGAATGCGGGCCAGGTTGTCCAGGCGGGAGTCGGCGATCTGCGCGACGCCGCCGCGGACCATTGCTCGCGCCACCTTGGGGGAGCCACATGTAGATTTGCTGACGCCCGCCACCTCAATACCCTTGGCATTGGACGCTTCGACGAGGACGCGCGCATTCTGTTCGATACGACGCAGGTCGACGGTGATGGTCGGTCCGGTCATGATCTCCCCGTTTTCTCCGAAGGCGGTTCACGATCCGGGCATTCCAGACCGGACGGTTGGCGTGAGCTGGACAACTTTGCTCCAACTGTTGTGTCGCAGGACACTTACGTGCAGTATGAGGATACAACAGTTTCCTACCAGGCACTCTAGAGGAGCGTCGATGGCTACTCTCGTCAAACACGTACTTCGGCGCAAGCCGGCTTTGCAGATAGACCAGGAGACCGGCGCAGATACCAACGGCGGTGAGCTGACCCGCAGTATCGGTTTGGCGCAGTTGTCCATGTTCGGCATCGGCGCCACGATTGGCACCGGCATCTTCTTCGTCCTCTCGCAGGCAGTCCCGGTTGCGGGTCCGGCAGTGATCATCTCCTTCGTTGTTGCCGGTGTCGTCGCGGGACTCACGGCGATCTGTTACGCGGAGTTGGCCGGAGCTGTCCCGGCGTCGGGCTCGTCGTATTCCTACGCTTACGCGACGCTCGGAGAGCTTCCGGCCATGGCCGTCGGCGCGTGTCTGCTTCTCGAGTACGGAGTCTCGGCCGCGGCGGTGTCCGTCGGATGGTCGCAGTATTTGAACCAGCTACTGGGCAACCTCTTCGGGTTCCAGATTCCCGACGCATTGTCACAAGCGCCCGAGCAGGGCGGCATCATCAATCTGCCCGCAGTGATCCTGGTGTGCCTGTGCGGTGTTCTGCTCATCCGCGGCGCCAGTGAATCGGCCAAGGCCAACGCCATCATGGTCTCGATCAAACTCGCAATTCTGCTGCTCTTCATCGTGGTCGGCATCGCCGGATGGAACAGCAATCACTTCGCCGACTTCGCACCGTTCGGATTCAGTGGCGTCATGTCCGCCGCCGGAATCATCTTCTTCTCGTACATCGGCCTCGACGCTGTGTCCACTGCCGGCGAAGAAGTGAAGAACCCTCGTCGCAATCTCCCCCTCGCGATCCTCATTGCGCTCGTGTCCGTCACCGCGATCTACATCGCCGTTGTCGCCGTCGCGATCGGTGCACAGGATTCCGCATCGTTCGAAGGTCAGGAAGCCGGACTGTCCGCGATCCTCGAACAGGTGACCGGATCTACCTGGCCGGGAACACTTCTGGCCGCCGGTGCGGTGATCTCGATCTGCAGCGTCACGCTCGTGGTCATCTACGGTCAGACCCGCATCCTGTTCGCGATGTCACGCGACGGCATGATTCCGTCGATCTTCCACAAGGTGAACCCGCGGACTCTGACGCCGGTGCCCAACACCATCATCGTCTGCGTCGTCATCAGCATTCTGGCCGGTTTCATTCCGATCAACTTCCTCGCCGAAATGACCAGCATCGGAACCCTGGTGGCGTTCCTCGTGGTTTCGGTCGGGGTCATCATCCTGCGGCGCAGTGACCCGGACCTGCCGCGCAGCTTCAAAGTTCCCGGCTATCCGGTGACACCGATCCTCTCGATCCTGGGCTGCCTGTGGATCATCAAGGACCTCCGAACCGTCACGATCTACGTGTTCCTCGTCTGGGTGACCGTCGCGATCATCTGGTACTTCGCCTACGGTATGAAGCACTCGCGCCTCGGTGCGAAGAACCGCGCCGAATTGGGATCGGAGTCCGAGTCATGACGCTGCTCGCGGGATACGCACCCGACGGTGACAGTTCCGGAACCGTCCATCTGGCAACGCTGTTGGCGCGCTCGTCCGGTGAACCGTTGGTGATCTGCGCGGTGATTCCCTCGCCGCCACCGCCCGGAATGGCGCGTGTCGACGCCGAATACCACCAGCAGTTGCGAGCCGAAGCCGAAGCGGCGCTGGCGAAAGCGCGGGCAGACATGCCCTCCGACGTCGATGTGACCTATGTCGTGCATGAGGCTCAGTCGACGTCGAGTGGCCTGCTCGATCTTGTTCACGAGCACGAAGCCAAGATGATCGTCCTGGATTCGTCCACAGCCGGGGTGTTCGGTCACGTGGCTCTCGGCAGTGTCACCTCCCGCTTGCTGCACAGCTCCGACGTTCCGGTCGCCCTGGCGCCGAGGGGATTTCGAACCAAGCCCGGTGAGGTGGTTCGCCGCGTCACCGCCGCCTACTCGGGCACACCAGATCAGGACGATCTGGTGCTCGCCGCCGCGACTGTGGCTGCGCGTGTCGATGCCGGACTCAGATTGGCGGCGTTTGCAGTTCGTGCGAACGCGCAGTACACGACCACGCTCGGGACCGAGGGGGATTCACCGATCATCTCTGAGTGGGCCGAGGTGGTCGAGCGTGAGACCAACGCTGCCTTCGAGCGCGTGCGTGCACTGCCCGAAACACCCGACGTCATGGAATCGGTTATCAGCCATGGTCGTAACTGGGCCGAGGCGCTCGAGGGCGTCGAGTGGGACCGAGGTGACGTTCTGACTGTCGGCTCGAGCAAGGCAGGTCCACTGGCGCGGGTGTTCCTCGGCAGTCGGGCGGCGAAGATCGTGCGGTACTCACCGGTTCCGGTGGTAGTGGTGCCGCGATCGGCGTCGACCCGAATAGTCGATCAGGCCGAAGCGGAATAGAGATCAGGGCCGACGAGCGGAGTGCTTGTCGGCCCTGATCTTTCAGACGGAGCGAGCGAAGAGCGCGGGCTCGGAGCCGGGAACCTGAGAGACCTGCTCTCGGGCAACCAGATGGCGAAGGTGAGCTGCACCTTCGGACAACGCCATCGTCTTTCCCATCGGGGAGATCTCGGCCCACGGCTTGTACCACTTCATCTTTGCCGCGACGTCCCACACGGTGAGCTTGTCGTCGGCGAACTCTTGCAGCAGGTGATCGAGTCGCTCCTGGTGATGCTCGATCAGCTCGCCGGCGCGGCCACCGACGTCGTCGATCGGAATGCCGTGAGCGCCGAGACCGCGGGTGATGTTCATGTTCTGCACGCGTGCGAGCGAGTGGAGGAAGTCGGCGAGGGCGTCTCGCCCGTCGAGTGGGTACACGAAATTGCCGACGTGTGGTGTGGTCTTCTGCAGAACGTGGTCGCCGGTGAACATGACGTCGGCGTCGTCGAGGTAGAAGCAGACGTGACCAGGCGTGTGGCCGGGGGTGTAGACAACGCGGAGGCCGCGGCCGGTGAGTGCGATGATCTCGTCGTCGACGAGAAGGCGGTCGGGAGCGGACTCGGGGCCCACCGGAGACTCGCCCGCGGCAGCCAGTCGGAAGGCATCACGGTCAGCTGCGGGCGCTCCGGCACGTTCCATGTTGTCGAGCTGGTACGCCATCCACTCCTCGTTACGCGCAGTGGCCATCTGATCGAACAGGTAGTGGTCGTCCTCGTGCATGGCGATCCAAGCGCCGGATGCCTCGCGGACCCGTCCGCACAGTCCGGTGTGGTCCGGATGGAAGTGCGTGACCACGACGCCCTCGATGTCGGTCACCGAATGCCCGATCTCGGCGAGCCCCGCGTTGAGGCCCTGCCAGCCGTTGTCGTCACCCCAGCCAGCGTCGACCAAGATCAGTCCGCCGGGGGATTCCATGGCGTAGACGAGCGTGTGCCCGAGCGGGTTGTCCGTGATCGGGACAGGAATCTGGAATATGCCATCACCGATGGCCGCCGCACCGTTCATAACAAGTACCTCTTAACGATAAGGGAACGCACTCTTAGTACTTCATGTTTACCGTGCGCTCGTTTGGTCGGTGACACAGGTCCTGCCTGGCGGGAGTTCGGCATGTTTTCGGGCGACTTCGGATCGGTGAGAGTTTTATCGACTGAATGGTCTCATTGAGTCGAAAGATCCTGCTGAATAGCGTATTTCGCGAATTCGTTGCGTTGGGCGCGTCCTCGGATGGCGGATCCGTCGAGCAGTCGCGCACTAGCCTCCGAGGGACAGGCGTGCTGTGTGGTTATCGAGAAAGACGGGTCATGCGTTTTCAGGTTCTGGACATCATTTTCAACCCACCCCATCCAGTGACCGGCGAGGAAGTTGCCCCGTCCGATCGGCTCAACCGCGTCGTCGAACTGGCGGTTCTCGCCGAAGAACTGGGTATCGATTCGTTCTCGGTGGGTGAGCGCCACGCCGGGCCGGTTCTTTCGTCGGCGCCAACCGTCGTTTTGGGGGCAATTGCGCAGGCCACAGACAGAATCCTGCTCTCGACTGGTGTCACCGTTCTGTCGCTACTGGACCCGATTCGAGTCGCCGAAGATTTCGGAACCATCGATCAGCTGAGCCGGGGACGCCTCGAGATCGTGATCGGCAAGGGCAACGAGGTCCTTCAGTACCCGCTCCTCGGGTTGGACATCGCCAAGCAGTACGAATACCTCACCGAGAACTACGAACTCCTCAAACTGCTGATCAGCGAGGAAAACGTCAAGTGGGTGGGGACTCACCGACCATCGCTCGAGGACGCGACGACGCTACCGCGTCCGTATGACGGCCCGTTCCGTATCTGGCATGGATCGGCTACCTCGTTCGAGGCCGTCGAACTCGCGGCGAAGTGGGGCGATCCCATCGTCACCGCCAACGCCTTCCAGCCTCGTGAGAACTACAAAGTGCTGATCGACCACTACCGCGAGCAGTACCTGGCGTACGGGCACGACCCGTCCAAGGCGTACGTCGGCTCGGGTTCGGGCGGATTGTTCCTCGCCGACACGACCGAACAGGCCATCGAAGAGTTCCGTCCGATCTACGAAGGCGCCGTTGCGCAGGCCGACAAACGCAAGCACGATCCCAAAGCCGTCGGAAAGTCGACGAGTTTCCGGACCATCGAGGAAGCCGTCGACCGCGGGCCGGCGTTGGTCGGGTCTTCGGAGCGGGTCGCCGAGAAGATAATCGATTACCACCAGAGCTACGGCCACGATTTCCAATCGGTGTCGGTCAATCACGTGCTCGACTTCGAGCAGCAGAAGGACACTCTGCGCCGCTTTGCGGACGAGGTTATCCCGCTGGTGAAGGCCGAACTGTCGACGACGCTGTGGACCTCGGCCGACAAAGATCGGGCGAAGGGTTTTACCGCCGTCGCCTGAGCCGTCAGATTTCGGTTGTGCCATTTGTGCTTCAGTTTGCGCGGCATATGGTCGTCTTCCTCCCGGGCGGAGGCAGTAAAGCCGCTTCGGATCAGGATTCTGTCTTCTACAGCAACACCGTGGATGAGGACGGCGCAGTCAAGCTCTCCGTCGGCAGTGCGAGTGATAGTGGGCCGAGTGTCCGCGTAGATTTCGATGCTCTACCTGCGGGTCGCCAACTTGCTGTCCCCGCAGCAGCAGTCGACGGCGACAATTCTTTCGGCGACTTAGGAGCAGTCTCAGTCGGTTTAGGGTCCCGACGGAAAACTTGCCATTTCTGTACTCGGCCTTGGACTGTCGAACGAACGATGGTTCTTGCCGATCTATCCGCCGCGCAGATGTTTGGCGCCGTCGGGCGGCAGGTCAGGGGCATAACCACGGACTTGGCGCTATTGCTGTCCCGGTTACGGTGTCGAGGTGGGCGACTGACCTCGATTTCGTTCTCTGAAAAGTGAAGTGAGATCCAGCCGCATTGCGGCGAGTGCGGGCCAGCCGAAACGACTCGGAGCTCGCCGATATACCGCCATGCGAAAATAGCCAGCTGCGACGCTCAGCGTCGAGGCCCTGGCGTTGACAGCGTGGCTCATACACTGACAACGCGTCGACTGAAGTTACGACAACGATGACAACTGCGGAGCCTTCAAGTACACCGAAACCTCGGCTCTCAAAGCGACAACCAGGCAGGTGCCGGTGGGTCTTGGTGAGCAAGCTGAGAGCAGTTCCGGAGCGGTCACGTTGCATCGAGTTGATTACCCGGTTACTTCCAGTGGCACCGCGAGCCGGATATAACCAGCCGGTATGGAATTCGCCGTCGCAGATCTCAAGGGGTGCCCGAGATTCAGTACGGATTTTCTGCATCGGCCTTCAGATCCGCCGCATCGGGCGCTGTCACATATACGTTCGGGAATGTTCAGGTTCGGATCGCACGATCCGACCCATTGTCACAGTTTATGCTTGTGGATGGTTTGCGATCCCCGATTACTTGATCGTTGACGTAGCCGCATGACGAATACCGCGACATACCCGCAAATAATCGCGAGGACCCCATTCGAGCGAAGCCGATCTCGATAATTGGCTGACCTAATGCTGTGGTCGCGAACGAAATTTGGCAAGCTGGTCGCGGAGGTGTCGGTCCTCCTCTGTACGGTATTGCGAAGTTAGCGCAGAGAATCCGTTCGAGATTTTCGGCGGTGCTCATCTTTTTCGAATCTTTGTAGCGAACAACAGTAGTGGTTTAGGTGATACCAGGGTTCGACCTTCGAGAGGGACATGGTTGTGAAGATTGTATTTCTGCACGGAATCGGTGACGGCGATCCGAAATCGAGTTGGCTCGAAGGTCTCGACCGCGGTCTCGAACAGGCCGGTTTCGGCGCGGTCAATCGGGATATGGTCATCGCACCTCACTACAGTTCGTTCCTCACAACAAACGGTATTGGTGCGAAGCTGCCCCCGGTGACGTACAAACCGCGCGACGACTCGGCCAGTCGCCGCGGCTTTGAGCGGCGCCAGGCGAGAGTCCAGCGGATTCTGGGTCTCGAGGGCGGGGTCCGTACCTTCGGTTTCCATCGTGTGCCCGGGCAGGTTCTCGCTCCACTGCAGCAGGCCGCGATCGGATCGCTATCACTCTTGGATCTGCAGCAAGTACGCAAGTACGTTCGGGAGGAACCGGTCCGCGGAGCGATCCTGCGGCACATCCTTGACCATCTGCCCACCTCTGGCGAGATCATTCTGATCGGCCACAGCCTGGGCAGCGTCATCGCGATCGATCTTCTCGACCACCTTCCTGAAAATGTCCATGTCCGCAGGTTCATCACCATCGGTAGCCCGGCGAATGTGCAGGCCGTTCACGACAGCAGCGAGCGATTGCTCAAGAAGTTTCCGTACGGCCGGGTCGATGACTGGTCGAACTTCCTCGATGTCGGCGACGTCGTCACCGGCGGCAGGGGGCTGGCGACCACCTTTCCCGGCGCCCAGGATTTCGTCATCGACAACGGCGCATCCCATGCCTCTGGGGCGTATCTCGGACATCGCGCCCTCGCCATGCTGGTTGCAGATCTTCTGTACCCCTCGAAGGAAATCGCCATCCGCACATCGGATATCGCGGTTCGTCTCAATGACAACGAGGCCTCGGTGTTGTTGATGCTGCACTACGCGCATGCGGTCCACCGCAACCTCAAAGACAAAGCGCTGGCCGAACGCTACCGACATGCACTCGACATCGTCCAGGACAACATCGTCGCTCAAATAGAGCAGGCCGCGTCAGTGAGTGGACAGCCCGTCGCAGTCGAACTACAGCAACTGAGCAATGGTCAATTGCCGATGATTCCGCATCGATGGGAGATCCACGAAGTGGTCGGCGAGTTGGTGGTGCTCGCGCTGACGAACATCATCGATCCGTATGAACTCGAAATTGGCAACGCCCCCCGCGACGCACTCGCCGACATCGCCGTCGAATTGGGGTTCGTGCGTCAGCTCGGAAAGACAGTGAGCACCGCCCTCGAAGACGTCCAGAAATGCTTGGACAGTCGCGGTGGCGTCCCCTGGGGCAGGGTAATTACAGCCGCAGTCGGTCTCGCCTTGGTCGCGGCCGGACCTGTCGGGCTTATGCTCGCAGCGCCGGCTGCCGCGGCAGGTGGCGCCGCTATCGTCGGCGGGCTTGCAGCATTCGGGCCGGGAGGGATGATCGGTGGTCTCGGAATGCTTGGTGGTTTGGCCGGAGCGGGCGCGGCGGTGGCCGCGGGCGCGGCGGTAGGCGGCGGTGCCCCCGATCAGCCGATCACGGATTCGACAACGTTGATCCTGCGGGTATCGACCGAGCATGCACGCAAGATGCTCGGCCTTCCTCATGACGAAGCGCTCTGGTACCAGTTGGCGGATGTGGAGACGAAACTCTCCGCCCGAATCAACCGCCTGACGGCGTTCAGCGATCCGAAGTCGGGGCAGTTGACTCAGCTGCAGGCAGCCAAGTCGACAATCACGAAACTGATGGCATTCATGCTCGATCGAGGATTGGCGCCGCGAGCCATCGAAGCAGCAACTGGAGAGAAGCCCTTGGCTGACATTGAAAAGGAACTCGTCGACTTCACAGCGCTGACGTAACGCGTTTCAGTGGCTGGTGAACGTCATTTAAGTCGCGAAGGTACTTGCCTCACTTACTAGTGATACGGAATTGACCACACTCTTGCTTCGATTACCGGCGGACAGGTTGCGGAGCCAGTGTCGGTCTGCGCAAAGATCAATGAAGCGCACTGGGCCATTGGTCAGTACGGATACGCAGTAACGCGCAACTCGCTTCCTCCTGTCAAGGCTCTCGATCGGTCAATCAGCGTCGGAACTAGTCGATACGCCGACCACTGTCACGAGTGCCGCCAACACAAAGGAGTGCTACCGAAAACTGGTGAACGCCGAATCCGAAGCGGGAAAGCTGGCTGCGCTCAACTTCTCGTTCGGGCGGTCGTTCGGGGGCTCGGTGCTGGCGCGATGTTGTCGATCACAGGCGAGAGAACTCGCAACTCCGTAACGAGTTTTCTCGTCTGCCGATTATCAATGTGAGCCGAATCGCTACCGCGTGAAGGCGGCACGATGCGGAGAATGCTAACGGCGATGATCGCCGGAGTTGCTCGTTCGACACAACAGCGTGCGGGAACGCACAGGAGACTGACATGAAGAGAGCGCTTATCCTCGCTGTTGGCGCATTGCTCTCGTCGTTCAGTCTTTCTGCTTGCGGCGGCCCAGGCACAGACTTGCCGTCGACAACCCCATCAAGCTCATCGTCAACAGCCGTCCCGGCAACTGAGTCCGTAGTACCTCCCCCAAGTGGCACACCCGAGGTCGCGCCGATCACCTTCGTATGCGGCGATCTCTCCCTCTACCAGTCAGGTACCGCGTTGTACTCCGATAACACCACTGGCTACGAGGCATCCTGCGACACCTATGTGCCTCCGGCAACTACACAAGCTTCGGAAAGGGTTCTACGGTACTGCGATTACCCGGGAACTGCGGTGTACACCGATGGCTCGTACTCCACGACCGATCCGGCCTGTGCGGAGATGCGTGCGGAGGCGAACACGAATCCCGGAGGTGGTTACCCATATGACCCTGACGAAGACCGGAACGGTGATGGTGTCGTAAACGGATACGAACGCTGCGGTGTTAAGTGTGGCAAAGAGCCGACCAGCGGTGATATCCAAACGCAGCACGGCTGCGAGCAGGGCTACATCACCGGACCTGCGTGCGAGCCGTACTCAGGCTGATCTTGGGGCGGCCTCGCCCGCAATCCCAGTCGTCTGGTTGGTACTGCGACATCTAGGGGGCGTTGCGTCGTTGAATTACGCCGACGAAAGTAGCTGTAGGCGAATGTTTTTCGCGATTCAGGCGCGTTCGGCGTCTAAATCGGCGACTGATATGAGCGATCGGCCAAGCCGCACAAAGGAATAGCAGGCCAACCCGTCGTGGTCTGTTGGATGAGTTCGCTGCCAGGCCGAAGGTCATTGCGCTGCACAGTCGCGAAACCGGCAGTGACGATCTTTCCGTCGTCGTTCCTGCCGCGCAGTCGATTTTCATTCGGTCGCTTTCGGTCGTCCCGTGGAGCGACGACAAACGTAAGCGTGCGCGAATCTCTGCAATCGCAGAGATGCACGCACGCAAAACTAGCCGTGAGTTTTGCTTACTTGCTGGGCGTCGAGGTGACCGCCCTGATGCTGAGCTCGCCGTCTGCTTCATCGCCGCACGCACAGTCACAGTCACCGCCGCAACCGCCGGGATTGCAGTCTCCGGCGTAGCTGTCGTCATCGGCGTCGCAGTCGAGGTCTCCGCCGAAGGATTCAGCAAAATCGTCGTCGAGTTCGTGAGTGAAGTCGTGAACCTCGTCGATCAGGTTCAGCAGATGCTGCGGAGCGAAGGGATCTGCGTCGAGCATCGTGGAGACCAGCAGGTGATCGCCGCTGAAAGCGAAGCGCAGGCGAGGCCATTCCTGCGCGAGTTCGATCAACCGAGTCGCAGCATGCGAGGGATTGCCGAGGCCGGTCAGGACCGAGGCCCAGACGTTGATCTGGGGTCCGTCATCCGCAACAGTTACGTAGACGACAAACCCGTGAACCGGCACGACAATGTCGC
Source organism: Rhodococcus sp. MPR-R1B (assembly GCF_058793255.1). NCBI lineage: Bacteria > Bacillati > Actinomycetota > Actinomycetes > Mycobacteriales > Nocardiaceae > Rhodococcus > Rhodococcus sp. MPR-R1B. Next base: position 54,604 of record NZ_JBXAFO010000025.1, on the reverse strand, counting down.
CGTCGTCATCGGTGGCAGGCTCACTGCCCAGTAGTTCGGCGAGAGTTTGAACGCACAGGCGAACCAATTCGTCGCGCTCGTCCGTCACCAAGGCAATTGCGCCGTTGATGTGGAGGGGCTGGTCGGCGGTCGTGTCTTGGTCGCTCATGGATCCTCATGTTCTGTGCCAGTCCGAGCAGGCGCTGGGCACTGTTTTCGTGCGGTAGCTGTCAGGTCTACGGTAATCGGCGCACACTATTGTCCGCGCAGTGGATGATCAAAGATGCCTGGGTAGGTCCGTGTTGATCTGGACTTGACAGCCGACCAGCGACAAGATGCGAGCCCCGACAAATCGGGCAACCTTGTGGCAGTGAGTATCTCGGCTGTCGGTAGGTAGATCTAGCCTCCATACATGACGGGTCAGCGAGTTCGGCGAGCTTCACATCTGCGTTTGGTACCTGCATATCAAGCGGCGCAAAGCCAGATGAAGGTCCTTACGCCGAGGCAGATGCGGAATCAGCGTCGACGGCCGGAGGTGGCGAACTTTGTCATGCGGATCGAACTCGATTGCATCACGCCGCCTATTTGGAGTCGGTTTTCGGTCCCGTCGAATATCGAACTGGACCAACTTCATTCGATTGTGCAGGCGGTGATGGGGTGGGGAGATCAACACGCTCATCAGTGGGTGAGTGTCCATCATTCAACGGACAATGGCCCAGATCGGTATATCGCGCCAGAGGTGATCGAGCGCGACGGATACCAGGAAGACGAGTTTGGTGAGGACGAAGTCCGGATCGACGAGGCAGTTACCGCGGTCGGGGAGTACGTCCGTTATGAGTACAACGCCCGCGCAAGGTGGAGTCACACGTTGGTTCTCGAGCAGATTGTCGAAGACCAGCCGATTTCTGAGCCATCCTGTCTCGACGGCGAGAGAGCGTGCCCGCCGGAGGATTCTGGCGGTCCGATCGGGTATCGCGAGTTCCTGAACGTGCAGGCGAGTACCGGACTGTTCGATCCCGAACGTTTTGTTCCCGCAGAGTCCAATGCAGCAGTCACCATTGCAGTGGCATTGCATAAATCACCGCCCGTGGAAAGCTCGCTGTTCGAGAATTTCTTGCGCCGCCTGTCGGTTCATTCCGCGCCGAAACTGTTTGCCGCAGTTGCCAAATCGGAGCTTCGTGGCGGATATGACAACTATTTCGAGGTGATGCGTGAGGGAGCAACCTGCCAACTGCTGTGGCTGCTGAACTCCGCGCGAGGTGGTGGGATTGTTTTGACGGCGTCCGGGGCACTTCCTTCGGACCATGTTGCGGCCGCCCGAGACGAACTCGATTGGGGCAGCGACTGGATCGGTGTCACGGCAGGGAGTGACTCGCAATTAGCAGTACTCGTTGAAGTCGCAAAGACACTGAGATTTGTCCGGAAACTCCGAGGCACATTGCTTCTGACTCGACTCGGCGCGTCAGTGCTTGCATATGAAGGCGAGCTGTGGCGTCACATCGTGTCGGCCATGCCGTTGGGAAAGGGTGAGATGGCGCAGGAAGCCGGCCGAATTCTGTTCCTTACGTTGGCTGCCGGCTTGTCGGAGTCCGAACGTAGTGAAGTGATGATCGAAGGCCTCACGGCATTGGGTTGGTCGACAACAGACGGAACACGACTCGGGGACGACGATTGGACGTGGATGGTGCGAGACACTCTCGTGTACCTGCGAATGATCGGGGCGATTGTCTCCAATCCGCTGGACCAGCATGTTTCCGCCGATCCCGAGTGGGGCCGACGGTTTGCCAGGATGGTCCTGTCGAAGTAGCTGAGCGATCGAATCGAGCATCGATTTCAATCGATGCGGAGTTGTTATATGCGCTGGAAGCGCACGATTTTACTGCGGCGGAAACATGAATATTTTCGGGTGGGAAAATATCGGAGTTTTTGTTCGAAATTGCCATTATGCTACGGTCGATTCTCAGTTGTTGAATTGCGTGGTCGAGCCAAAAGCTTGCGCAGAAGATTTATTTTGTGGAGGTTGGGTTTCCGAAAAGACGAAGTGCGTGTTGCTAGTCAATTGAATATGTGACCGGTGTTGGTATGGCGGTCGCTCCTAGGGCGTGCAGAAACGAAGCGCAAAGATCCTGAACAGGGGTTTTGCGCTTTGCTCTGCCGATTATGTGCGAAGGATGTGGCATGTGACGGGGTCCGACATGGTCCAGTTCAGTACCTTGGTAATTGTTTCACTGCTTGTTGCTTTTTATGGTGGAACATTTCTGATTTCTCTTCGTATTGGTAAGAAACAGGAAAATGCCGACGGTTTTATGACCGCCGGAAACAAATTAGGATTTGGTGTTTCGGCCGCGAGCATGACGGCCACCTGGATTTGGGCGTCGTCGATGTACGCATCTGCCACTTCTGGCTACACCTACGGAATCTCCGGCCCCATTCACTACGGTTTGTGGGGCGCGTTGATGATTCTCTTCATTTATCCGTTCGGCCAGCGAATTCGCAAAGTAGCGCCGAAAGCCCACACCCTGGCTGAGGTCATGTACGCGCGGCACGGACGCTCGAGTCAGCTGATGCTCGCGGGCTCCAATATCGTCGGCAGTCTCATCAGTTTGATGTCGAACTTCCTCGCTGGTGGTCTGCTGATCGCGTTGCTTTCGCCGTTCAACTTCATCCAGGGTGTGTTCATCGTTGCGCTGGGCGTTTTGCTGTACACGTTGTGGTCGGGCTTCCGCGCTTCGGTGTTGACCGACTTCGTTCAGCTGATCGGAATGCTCGGTGCGGTAGCGGTTTTATTGCCGTTCATCTTCTTTGCGGCAGGGTTCCCGGCAGCCTTCGAATCCGGGGCAGGCAACCTTACTGCTGAGCAGGGCAACTTCTTCTCGAGCGTTGCCTTCTTCGAGCAGGGCGCGCCGTACATCGCGGCAGTTCTTGCCTACGCAATCGGCAACCAGACCATTGCCCAACGTCTGTTCGCGGTCCGCGAAGACCTGATCAAGCCCACCTTCATCACCGCAACCGTCGGATACGGCGCAACGGTCATTGGTGTCGGAATGCTGGGTGTTCTCGCTCTGTACCTCGGAATCGAGCCGATGGATGGTGACGTCAACAACCTGATTCCGCAGATGGCCGCGTCGTACCTGCCCGGAATTTTGCTGGCCGTCTTCTTTGTCATGATCATCGGCGCGCTGTCATCGACGGCAGACTCGGACCTTGCTGCGCTCTCGTCCATCGTGATGACCGACGTTTACGGCCAAGCCGTCGCAGGCAAGGCCAATGCGAACCCTCGACGGATGCTGCTCATCGGCCGAGTAACGATGATAGTTGCCACGGCGGCGGCTATCTCCTTGGCAAGTCTGCAACTGAGCATTCTTGATCTGTTGGTGTTCGTCGGCGCGCTGTGGGGCGCGCTGGTGTTCCCGGTTATCGCGAGCTTCTATTGGGGAAAGGTCACCAACAAGGCCTTCACTGTGTCGGTTCTGGTGGCGCTTGCCGCCTTCTTGCCCGTCCGATTCAGTTGGGTGCCGATGGATGGGATGTTCGGGCTCTTCTCCGACATCGTTGCCGTTATCGGTATCGGAGTGGTGCTGGGACTCATGGTATTTGGATTCTTCGGTCTGAAGGTTGCGCAGATCGTCGGTGGCCTGGCGATCGTGCTGTCCGCGCCGTTCGCGATCGGCTTCCTGCACGATTACCCAACGCTCAGCGGATCTTTGGTGGCCTATGCCGTCAGTACCGTCGTGTGCTTTGCGATGTCCGTCAATCAGCGTGAGACGTTCGATTTCGAACTGATCAAGCAGCGGACGGGAGACTTCGACGATGACGAGCTTCCTGCCGTGGGAGCGTCCGGAAAGTAACCGTCGAGACAAGTGGAAGGAATACGAATGAGTACAGCTCTACTGACCATTTATGTTCTGATCTGGCCGGCGTTGGTCTTGGTCGTGCTGGGAGTCATCAGCAAGGGATTCTTCAAGGATTGGGCAACTGCTCGCCGCAACGGTGAGGATCTGGTCTAACTTTTCACGCCGCCACCGACGGACTTCTTGTCGGTGGCGGCGGTCATATTGCGTCGGACACTGGGGGCAGCGTTATAGTTGCCCAGTGCAACACGACGGAGCAATGGCGCTCACCGGTCCACCAGCCGTTCATGACGAGCTGGTGCACCTGACGCGGCAGTTGATGACGGGGGATCGGCATTCCGATGACCACCCGTCGATCGCCCAGCATTCGTTCCTCTCCTTCATCGGCCGCAATGACGGATGCAAGGCCACGGAGATCTCCGAAGTCTTCGGCGTCAACCGCTCGACCATCTCGCGTCAAGTGCGCGGGTGCATCGAGGCAGGCTGGGTATATGCCGATCCGGGATCCGTTCGTCAGGGCAATCCGCTGCACCTCACGGAGGCTGGCCGCAAATACCTCGACGCCGCCGACGCGCGTCGGCTCGACCAAGTCGCCGGCAGGCTGCACGATTGGACCGAGTCCGAGGTCGCAGACTTCGCCCGCGCACTCCACCGCTTCAGAATCAGCATCGAATCGCAGACCAACGGAGATGACACCCTGTGAGTGAGTACAGCGCCAAAGCCCAGTTCACCATCTCCGACAATGAGTCTGTGGTGCACACCGTCTTCACTCACGCCGAGCGCACGCCCGAACTGACGGTGTTCTCCCGCCCCAAGGGAGAGGGTTGGGTAGACGTCACAGCCAAAGAGTTCGCCGAGCAGGTCACCGGCGTCGCAAACGGTCTCATTGCAGCCGGGGTGCAGGCAGGCGACCGCGTCGCACTCCTCTCCGCGACCCGATACGAGTGGACGCTCTTCGACTTCGCCATCTGGGCTGCCGGCGCCGCTACCGTTCCGATCTACGACTCGTCGTCTCAGGGGCAGGTCAGCTGGATCCTCGAAGACTCCGAGGCCGTCATCGCGATCGTCGAAACCGGCGCGCACGAGCAGCTGTTCCAGGACGCGCCAAGCTCTCTCAAGGCCGTCATGCAGATCGACGACGGAGCAGTCGATAAGCTGACCGCACAGGGCGCCGACGTTGACGATACCGAGCTGAAGAAGCGACTCGCGGGCATCAAGGCCGACGATCTGGCGTCACTCGTCTACACCTCCGGCACCACAGGCCGTCCCAAGGGATGCATCCTCACGCATCGCAACTTCTTGTCCGAGGTGCGCGGGATTCTCACGGCATCGATCGGCAAGGTGGCGGTTCCGGGAAACCGAGTCCTGACCTTCCTGCCGCTCGCTCACGTACTGGCCCGCGCGGTGTCCCTTGCGACGTTCGAAGCTGGCGCTTCGCAGGCGCACTGGTCCGACTTTGCCACCATTACAACTCAATTCGAGCGGTACAAGCCCAACACCATCCTCGGTGTTCCGCGTGTATTCGAAAAAGTTCGTGACGGCGCAGCACGCAAGGCGGAGTCCGGTGGAAAGATTCCCGGCGCGATCTTCGCCTTCGCAGAAGCCACTGCAAAGGAGTACAGCCAGGCTCTCGACAAGGGCGGTCCCTCGCTGATCCTGAAGGTGAAGCACGCAGTGGCAGACAAGCTCGTGTACTCGAAACTTCGCGCGGCTCTCGGCGGCGAGTGCTGGTTCGCGATCTCCGGCGGCGGCGCCCTCACTCCTGAACTGGGGCACTTCTTCCGTGGGCTCGGAGTTCCGATCTACGAAGGCTATGGCCTCACCGAAACCACAGCAGCGCACTGCGTCAACGTCCCGGGTGCTCAGAAGATCGGAACCGTCGGACAGCCGATGGGCGGCAACGGGGTTCGCATCGCCGAGGATGGCGAGATCGAACTCAACGGTGGAGTCGTCTTCAAGGGATACTGGAAGAACGACAAGGCCACCGAAGAGACATTCGTCAACGGCTGGATGCGAACCGGTGATCTCGGTGAACTCGACAGCGAAGGTTACCTTTCCATCACCGGACGCAAGAAGGATCTTCTGGTGACGGCGGGCGGCAAGAACGTCTCGCCCGGCCCGATGGAAGACCGTATCCGTTCGCATTCCATCGTCTCGCAGGCAGTCGTCGTCGGCGACGGGAAGACCTACATCACGGCGTTGCTGACCGTCGACCCCGAGGTGTTCGAGAAGTGGAGGGCGGAGAACGGCAAGCCTTCTGGTGCCACCGTCGCCGAACTACGTGACGACAAGGACCTTCGAGCGGAGCTGCAGAAGGCCGTCGACGACGCCAATGCCGCTGTCTCACATGCAGAGTCGATCAAGAAGTTCGTCATTCTCGATCGCGATCTGACCGAGGAAGACGGTGAGATGACAGCGACGCTCAAGATCAAGCGCAATGTCGTCGTCGATCGGTTCTCGAAAGAGATCGAAGGAATGTACGCGAAGAGCTAGGCGCGTTTGGGGAACTGCTCGCGGTAAGCCATCACGTCGTCGAGGCGGAACCTGCGGTGGGTGCCGCGTAGTTCGATCGGGAGTTTCCCGGCGTCGGCGAGTTTGCGCACATACGTGTCCGAAACGCCGAGGATCTCTGCTGCCTGCGAGGTGGTGAGGAGCTCTGCGACTGGCCCGAGGGTGACGCTGTCCCCGGCAGCGAGGTAGGTCAGGAGCTGCACGACGGCGTCGCCGACCGACGGTGGAATCTCGATCCGGACGCCGTCGAACACCAGCGTGGTCGTGTCCGTCGAGGTTGCGGCTCTCTGGGTCAGGGCCGTTTTGATTCGCTCGGCAGCATCGCCGTCGACTGCGGAAACGATGTGGTCGATGCTCACGCGGTATATCTCCGATCGAAGGCAGTGTTTCGCAAGCATAGACAGCGACAGTGTCCGTCGGCACGCTGGCTAGCGCCGTGTGCGTTGCATTACATGAGTGCCGTGAGTGGAAAACTATTTACCCACGTAGATCGGAATTCGAAGGTTTTGGCGCCCAAAGATATTCGACTCGACGCATATGTAACTCACCAAATTTGGTGTACCCGCAAGTAACATCCTGAGCGTGGCTAGACGATCGGTAACGGTGAGATTCGACGTAGAGGAACTGAGGGCCCTAGAGACCCTCCAAGAGCTCACGGGCGCGGACATTTCCAGCGTCATTCGTGAAGCTGTGATCGAGCATGCTCGTCGATGTGTTGCACAGGGAAAGCCCCGCGACATCGCCGAGCGACGCAAATCGCTGACCTTGCAGGAAGCCTTCGCCAAGTACTCCGCGTTGTGCACCGACGAGGAGCGGGAAGCGTCGTAGCGACCGGTTGAGTTCACAGTGATTCTGACTGTGGCGCTGGGTAGTTCGTTCGAGGAATATTGCGGCAACAGAAGTGTTGCGTAGACCTCTGACAGGAGCTGGCCAGTGACGGACGTCCTCGAACTCTCCACCGATGTATTGGTGATCGGTGGTGGCCCCGCCGGCGCGTGGGCAGCGTTGCGCGCGGCCAAGGCCGGTGCAGACGTCGTCCTGGTCGACAAGGGCTACTGCGGAACGAGCGGCGCAACGGCCCCCTCCGGAACGGGTGTTTGGTACGTCGAACCGGATACGACTGCCCGTGAGCGGGCAAAGGCCGGTCGTGAGGCGCTCGGCGGATATCTTGCCGACCACCATTGGATGGACCGCGTCCTCGCGCAGACCTACTCCAACATGGATCTCCTCGCGGTGGAGGGCAGATATCCCTTCCCCGTCGACACCAGCACGGGCAAGCAGATACGCACCGGCTTGCAGGGGCCTGAGTACATGCGACGGATGCGCACCTGGATTCGTCGAGCCGGTGTGCGGATCCTCGATCATTCGCCGGCGCTGGAGCTGTTGGTGGACGGCGAAGGACGAGTTCGCGGAGCTGCGGGCTACCAACGCCACGAACACCAGGACTACCGAGTCTCGGCAGGCGCGGTAGTGGTCGCCAGCGGAGGTTGTGCGTTTCTGTCCGGTGCGTTGGGTACCAACGTCGATACCGGTGACGGTGCATTGATGGCAGCGGAAGTCGGAGCCGAGTTCTCCGGGATGGAGTTCTCGAACGCGTACGGAATCGCAGCGGCCGGATCGACGATCACCAAGACGGCTTACTACGCGTACGCGACGTTCTTCCATGCAGACGGAAGAGTGCTCGAAGGGGCCGGTTCGGCGAAGGGGAGGTCCGTCATCGCCAGCACGTTGCGTAACGAGCCCGTCTTCGCGCAGATCGATCGGGCCGACGCCGAGGTGCAGCGTCGAATGAGGCTGGGACAGCCCAACTTCTTCCTGCAATTCGATCGCCGCGGAATCGATCCCTTCACCGACAAATTCGAGGTCGGCATGCTCGCTGAAGGCACGGTGCGCGGCACTGGGGGAATCAACGTCGTCGACGACGATTGCGCGTCATCCGTTCCAGGACTGTTTGCCGCCGGGGACGCTGCAACCCGAGAGCGAATCTGCGGAGGGTTTACCGGCGGGGGAAGTCACAACGCAGCTTGGGCGATGTCTTCTGGTTCATGGGCGGGAACCGGTGCTGCGCGCTATGCGCTGTCGGCCGGACGCGGGTCTACCAGTGTCCTTCGCGGAGCCGGAACCGTCGGATTGCGTAATCCGGTACGTACCGGGTTTACTGCCGACGATGTGGTGAAAGCTGCTCAGGTGCAGCTGATTCCCTTCGACAAGAACTACCTCCGCAGCGGTGATCGAGTATCGGCAGCGCTCGGTGAGCTCGAATCGCTATGGGGTGCAGTGAGTGCGGATCTCGGTGCCGATCCTGCAGGCCGGATGGCAGCGAGGCAAGCGGCCGCGATCACGGCTGTCGGTCGGTGGATGTATCACTCGACGTTGGCGCGGACCGAGACTCGGGGAATGAGCAAGCGGGACGATTTTCCCGAACTCGATGTGACGCAGCACCATCACGTTCTCACCGGCGGTTTGGATTCGGTGTGGACCCGGACTTCCGAATCTGTCGGGTCTGCACTGGTGGCGTCATGATCGAGCTGGTTTCAGCGCCGGCATGCATCGGCTGCGACAAGTGCGTAGACGTCTGTCCCACAGATGTTTTCGACCGGATGCCGTCGGGCGTCCCGGTGATTGCGCGCCAATCGGATTGCCAGACCTGCTTCATGTGTGAGGCATACTGCCCGACTGATGCGCTATACGTGCATCCGCAATCCACACCGGTGGAAACGGCCGATGTGATCGAGGACGATCACATTGGCCGCTACCGAGAGAAAATCGGATGGGGCAAAGGGAGGGCACCCGGATCGCTGACTGCGGTGGGTCCCGAGGTGCCCCGTCCGGTCACGACCTGACGAGAATCTTGACCGCAGTGTCGTTGTGCTCGATCAGAGTGGTGAATCCTTCGGAGATCAACTCTTCGAGCTGAATACGACCTGTGATGAATGGCGCCAGATCGACGACACCGTCCTGGACCATCTTGATGACCGCTTCATGGTCACGGACGTACGCGATGGTTCCGCGTAGATCGATCTCCTTGAGGACCAGCTTCTGCATGTCGATGGTCGCGGGCTTGCCCCAAATCGACACGTTGACAACAACTCCAGCAGGCCTGACCGTGTCGAGCATGGTGTCGAGTACTGCGTTGACGCCTGCGCACTCGAAACCGATGTCTGCGCCGATGCCTCCGCTGAGTTCGAGGACGCGCGCTTTGACGTCTTCGGTGGTGGGATCGATGACGTAGTCGGCGACTCCACTGGAGAGGGCCTTGGCTTTGCGGGCTTCGCTGAGTTCGGTGACGATCGTCGTGACACCCAGACCCTTGAGGACTGCCGCAACGAGGAGTCCGATCGGTCCGGCTCCGCCTACGATGGCGACGTTGCCGCTTTCGGCACCACTGCGCACGACTGCGTGGTGGGCGACGCTCAACGGTTCGATGAGAGCTGCCTCGTCGAGCGGGATGTTGCCGATCTTGTGGATCCAGCGACGGTCGACGACGACCTTCTCGCTGAGTCCGCCACCACCGCCGGCCAAGCCGATGAACCCCATCTTCGTACACAGGTGGTAGTTGCCCGCCTTGCACGGGGCGCACTCGTTGCAGACGAAGTACGGCTCGACGACAACATTTTCGCCGACCTCGACGTCCGTGACACCTTCGCCGACCTCTTCGACGGTGCCGGAGAACTCGTGGCCCATCGTGACCGGCGCATTCTCGTGTGAGAGTGGATGCGGGTGTCCGGGTGCGGAGATGAAGATCGGTCCCTCGAGGTACTCGTGGAGATCGGTGCCGCAGATTCCGCACCATGCGACCTTCAGCTTGACTGTTCCTGGCCGCAATTCGGGCTCAGGGATCTCTTCGATCCGGATGTCTTTCTGCCCGTGGAACCGTGCTGCCTTCATTGATCCGCACCTCACTTCGTTGTGAATCCCCTGGTAGATCGACGCTAGGCCGATTATCGGCGTGGGTGAAGGGTTGCAACGGAATGCAATGGGGTGGAACCGATCGGTGCTGGCGAGCGTCCAATACTGTGAGCGGGCCGCGAACGAGGGGGAGTGCTGTGGGAGTGAGGGTTGCAGTGGTCCTGGTCGCGGCCGCGCTGTTGGTTGGGGGTTGTTCCTCGACGGTCGAGGGCGAGGCTTTCCCTGTCGATGTGATTGGGATGTTTGATCCGTGTGAGGTTCTCGGCAATGAGGAATTGGAGAGAGTCGGAGTTGACCCGGCAACAAAAGAGGTTGACATAGTCAACACCCATATCGATGGGTTCAATATATGCAAGTGGGAAGGATCTTGGTTCTTCCTCCGTCTGACTTCCACAACACACTCGCTTGCGGACGTCGAAGCAAATCCGGTGATGCGCGATCTACATCGAATTCAACTTGCCGGCCGAGAGGTCCTGATGTTCCAGGAACACAATGACAAGGCGGACACCGCGTGCAATATCGCCTTCGCGACTGCTCAGTCCACGGCGATGATTCGAGTGGGTGCGAAAGTCGGTGACCAGCGCCCCGAAACTTCGTGTGAACTGGTTGAGCGGGTAGGTCTGACCGTGTTACCGCTGCTTCCCGAATAACGCTCGGAAGAGATTCGACTCGTAGTGAATTGGAGTATGTGATGTCCGGTTTGTATCTGGAGAAGAGGGTCGCAGAGGATCTGGCGAAGGCGTGTGATGATCTAATTTCGCTGTTCAGGTCACTGTCGGACGATGCGAACTATCTCGGGCAAGTGGGAGGCTTCGGCACTCTCGGATCCGCCCGGGCACTGCAGGTTAAGTTCGAGGAAAAGGCGGTTGGCGGCCCGGATGCGCTCGTCGATGTGTTGGCGAGTCATATCGCGGTCGTGGAGGCAATGCAGGCTCAGTTTCAAGCCTGCATCGACAACGCATTGGATCAGGAGTCGTCGAACGCCTCGACTTTGAGGTCGATCGACCAACCGAACTGAGTCAGTGGATGTGTTGCTGCCAATCGGCTGGGACACGACCCTTAGGTCCCGGCGTCGGCTGATCTACGGGATGTGAAGTGGGCGCCGCCAATTCAGGTCCGTCGTACGCCTCGTTGGTTTCGAAGCTCCAGAACCAATCCTCACCGGGTTCGTAGCTTTGCATGAACGGATGCTTTGTCGAGGCCGCATGCTTGCTCGCGTGCTGTGACGGTGAGGAGTCGCAACACCCCACGTGACCGCATTGCGCGCATCGACGCAGGTGCACCCACCAACCGCCGCTCGCATCGCATTCGACGCATCCCGCGCCACTGGGCGGCACGCTCGGATCGATCCCCGCTGGAAGTCCGTCGGTCATGGTCCACCCTCTCGCTGACTGAAGTCGGTCATTTCATCGTGCGCTTTGCCTACCGGCCGTGCAAGGTGGCTAGTCGTCGCGTGTATCCCGCGGTGGGCCCGCGATGGGCAGCAAAACTCTGAACCGGGTGTTACCGGGCTCCGACGTGACCCGAAGCTCACCACGATGCTTGCCGACCACAATTCGCCACGAAATATCAAGGCCGAGACCGGTTCCCTCACCAACAGGCTTAGTCGTGAAGAAGGGTTCGAAGATCCTGTCGATGACGTCATCGGGAATCCCGGCGCCGGTGTCGCAGATCTCGATGCACACGCGGTCGCCATCGCGGCTTGTCCGAACGGTGAGTGTTCCCGATCCGTCCATGGCAGACACCGCATTGTCGATCAGGTTGGTCCACACCTGATTGAGTTCGGCGGCGTAGGCGTCGATCGGAGGCAACGCAAGGTCGTACTCCTTGACGACTTCGATTCCGCTTCCGATCTTTTGCCCCAACATGATCAACGTGCTGTCGAGCAATTCGTGGACATCGATGGTCTGGAAGGGCGCGCGGTCCATCTGAGAATACTGTTTAGCTGCACCGACGAGAGTTGAAATCCTCGTTGTGGAGTCGGCGATCTCGTTCATCAGGAGTTCGGATTCGATGGTGTAATTCAGCCAGCGAATTGCGCCTTCGAGTACGGACTCGTCAACGGCTGCAGCAACATTCTCGAGCCAAGCGGTGTCGAGACCAGCCTGCACGAAGGTCGGAGCCAGATCCCAACCCTCTCGAATCGAATGATCCTCGAACCATTCACCCAACGAATCCTCTCGATCCGAGGCTTCGAGGGGAGTGAGCGTCGGCGCCTTGGCGACAACCTCTGCAACTTCCTCTTGAAGTCGCATGAGAGTGACGAGGGCATCGCGGTCGTAGGTGCCCGACGCGACCATTCCCAGTTTGTGACGCATGCCTGCGACACGCTCGCGCAAAGAGGCTGTCGCTCGAACCGCTGCGGCTGCAGGGTTATTGAGCTCGTGAGTCAACCCGGCCGACAGTGATCCGAGTGCAAGGAGTCGCTCTCGCTGATCGATGATCTGCTGAGTGTTCTTCTTGCCGAAGAAAACACCTTCGAGCAGATGAACCGCCATCGGAAACCACTCGCGCATCGCGTTGCCGAATTTGTCGGCGTCCAGGACGAAAAACGTCGAAGGCGTCGTCACTCGCATCGACCCCGCGTAGACCTGCGGTACACGATCGCCGAGATACGCCGTCCAGCCTCCCGAGTAGACGCCGCGCTGGGTGGTCCTGTTGATCTCGATGTCTTCGCCGCCCGACAGCTTGGACAGCACCACCTCGCCCTCGATGAGGACGTAGAAGCAGGTGGCAGGCTCACCTTCGAGGTAGACCTGACCTCGATCGATCTCGGTGATATGGCCTGCCTGGCACAGTGATTCGAGCTGATCGTCGGTGAGCTTCTCGAACAGGAACAGGGTGCGAAGCAAGTCTGGGCTGCATTCAGGAATGGACATCGAATCTCCCTATTGTTGAGCGAGATAGCGGTGGACGAACATCACGGCCATCGCGCCCTCTCCGACGGCCGACGCGACGCGCTTGGCCGATTCGGCGTGTACGTCCCCGGCGACAAACACTCCGGGGACACTGGTTTCGAGATGATGTGGTGCGCGGTCCAGCGGCCACCCGTCCGGTGTGACGCCTTCGGACGGAAGGTCCGGGCCGGCAAGAACGAAGCCATTTCCGTCGCGGACCACCACGTCTCCGAGCCAGTCGGTCAGGGGAGCGGCACCGATGAAGATGAACAACCACTGAGCATCGACAGTGTCTTCTTCTCCGGTGGCTCTGTTACGCAGTGTGATTCGTTCGAGGTGATCGTCACCCTCAGCGCCGATTACCTCCGTGCACGTACGCACGGTGATCTTCGGATTCTTTTCGATCTGCTGAATCAGGTAGTAGGACATCGAGGCTTCGAGCGAGTTGCCGCGAATGAGAATGGTGACGGACCTAGCTCCGCGGGAGAGATAGACCGCAGCTTGGCCTGCCGAATTGGCGCCGCCGACTATGTACACATCCTGCTCGCTGCACCGTGCAGCTTCGGTGACGGCCGATCCGTAGTAAACCCCTCGGCCGGTGTATGTATCGAGTCCCGGCGCCGAAAGCTGGCGATAGGAAACACCGGTCGCCAAGATGACCGAATGGGCGTCGACCGACGAACCGTCGTCGAAACGCACTGTGCGGGCCGAGCCGTTGATTTCCAAACCGGTGACGTCTCGCGCGGTGATGACCTCGGCGCCGAACTTGGTTGCCTGGCGTCTTGCGCGATCAGCCAACTGTGCGCCGGAAACTCCGTCGGGGAAGCCGAGGTAGTTCTCGATTCGTGAACTCTGGCCGGCCTGACCGCCGGTCGCTCGCCGTTCGATGAGGACCGTCCGAAGTCCCTCCGAAGCGCCGTACAGAGCAGCGCCTAGACCCGCAGGGCCGCCGCCGATGACAACGAGATCGTAAAAGTCTTCGGAGAGAGTAGTACTCAACCCGAGTTTGTCGGCAAGTTCGGCGTCAGTGGGCTCGACGAGGACATCCCCATTGGATGCGATGACGACGGGAAGTCGCAGGTCGTCGGTACCGGCAGCGGAGAGCAGCCGTTGTCCTTCGGGTTCGTCCGACATGTACCAGCGATAGGCAAGTTGGTTGCGTGCCAAGAACTCTCGGACGTCGGATGATCGCTCGGACCAACGATGGCCGATCACCTTGGTTTCCTCGGCGGGGTGATGACTCGAACTTGCCCAGGCATCGAGCAGCGCATCGATGACGGGGTACAGCTTCTCTTCCGGCGGATCCCAAGGCTTGAGGAGGTAGTGGTCGAGGTCGACGACGTTGATGGCGTCGATCGCAGCATCGGTGTCGGCGTACGCGGTGAGGAGAACGCGACGAGCTACGGGATACAGGTCCATTGCCTGTTCGAGGAACTCGATTCCACTCAAACCGGGCATGCGGTAATCGGCGACGATCACAGCGACTGCATCGCCGCGAAGTTTCATTTCACGCAAGGTTTCGAGAGCCTGGTCGCCGGACTCCGCACGAATGATTCGGTACTTCTCTCCGTACCGTTTGCGAAGGTCTCGAACGACGGCACGCGAAACACCAGGATCGTCGTCGACGCTGAGGATCGCTGGTTTGGCCGGGGCTTTCGGTGCGCTCACTCGGTGCCTTCCCGAAGTCGTAGTCAACCTCTCCAGTATGCGACTGCTGAGCTGAGCGTCAATCGCTGAAGATGCGCTCTGAGTGAACCGGCGAACCTGAACTGGGAATTTCTTGATTGCGGGAACCGATCGAGCCTCCGGTGCATCCAATTCAGTGGGTCCACATCAACAGGGGGTGTCATGCGGGGGTCGGTGGGGGTTGGGCGACTGCTCATGGCTGGGGTGTTGGTGTGGGCTGCGGCAGGATGCAGCTCAGTCGTGGAGGGGGCGGCTGAGCCTGCATCCGGCCAAGAGGGTTTGTTCGATCCGTGCAACGACATTCCAGACTCGGTTCTGGAAGAAGTGGGGCTTGATCCGGCGACCGAGGAAGTTGATATCGCCGGCGTCGAGCAGCCGGGTTGGAAAATCTGTTCGTGGACTGAGTCCTGGTATTACTTGTCGATTTTTTCGACCGAAAGTTCCATCGAGACCACCAAACAGAATCCGAACTACGTGGGATTCAAGCCCGTGACGATCGGCCAGCGAGACGGCGTCGAGTTCCATCTTCAGGCGGATGCCGACCTTGTCAGATGTTTCGTCGCCTTGCCTGCTGCGCAGGGGGCGATTTGGCTCAGCGTCGATACCAAACTTGCTCTTAAGCCCGAAGGGTCGACATGCGAGCTCACGCAACATTACGCGAACCTGCTCGATCAACGTCTCCCCAGTTAAACACGTGTTCTATCGGCCGAATTGAGGATCTAATGTCTGAGACCCATACCTGGCGAACTCCAAGTGCCCACAGCATTGACCTCGACCCAAATGTTGCAGCACAGCTTGCCGTCGCGTGTGAGGGGTTTCTTGCCGAGTTGCAAGACATGGCAGGCAACTTGAACAGACTTACTGCCTTGGACTGCTTTGGGACACTTCAGTCGGGAAAAGACATGGCTGGCAAGTTTGCCCAAAAGGCCACCGGTGGTGCCGATTCACTCGAAAAGTCTCTTCTCAGTCATGCGCTTGTAATCACCGAGATGCGGGACTTCTTCCAGCAATGCGTCGACCGCTACGGCGAAGTCGACGACTCGAATGCCTCCGCACTGGCAAGCGTCGAGACCCCTCGATAGACACAAAAAATCTCGCTGAGCCGATGGCATTCGACTCAGCGAGACTTGGGTAACGACTAGTTGGTGGGCAGGGCCTTCAACGACTTGACGGTGGCGTCGACCGCACGCGCAGCCTCGGCGCCCTTCTTCACGAAATGCGTGCTGAAGTAGTCGACGTGCTCGGCGTGCTCGTGGAAGTGATGCGGCGTCAAGACCACCGAGAAAACCGGAACGTCGGTGTCGAGCTGCACGCGCATCAGACCGTCGATGACAGCCGTCGCCACGAAGTCATGCCGGTAGATACCGCCGTCGACGACCAGACCTGCGGCAACGATCGCCTGGTAGCGGCCGGTCTTGGCCAACCGCCGGGCGTGCAGCGGGATCTCGAAAGCTCCCGGTACCTCGAAGAAATCAACCGTGTCCTTGGGGTAGCCGAGCTCGACGATCGCGTCGGTGAATCCGTCGCGTGCACGGTCGACGATGTTGCGATGCCACGTCGCCTGAATGAACGCGATGCGCTGTCCCTGGATCTCACTCATAACCATGAAACTAGCGCACTGGGAAGCATCGACGCGACCACCCGTCCTAGTCCTGCTGACGGGGGAAGGCGGTCGAACGACCCCAGCCGGCGTCATTGGTGAGGTGCTCGAGGAGAGGCTGAATTCGATACGGAAGGGGATTGGTCAGAGCGATGGTCGTGGTCGAATGCGTGACGCCTGGAAGTGACACGATCTGCTCGGCCAACTTCTGCAGGGCCGCGTGCGTCGAGGTGGCGACGCGAACGAGCAAATCCTCGCGACCGGTCGTGGCGTGAATTTCGATCACCTCGGGCAACTCGGTCAGACTCCGAGCGACTGCACTGATCTTGCCCTGCTCGAGTTCCAGACCGACAAATGCCTGAATCGGGATACCGACCTCGGGGAGATTGAGATTCGGCCGAAACCCGGTGAGAAGTCCGTTGGATTCCATGCGCTTCATTCGCGACTGGACGGTGTTGCGGGCGACGCCCAACGAGTTGGCCAACTCGGCCACACTCATCCTCGAGTCCTTGCTGAGCAGACCGAGCAACTGGACGTCGAGCTTGTCGATGCTGAGCACTTTGTGAACCTCTCCTCAGTGATATGAGTCACTGGATGATCGAATTGACTAGTTCAAGAGATTTGCATTGACCAAATCGTAACTCAGGCAGAGCATTGGTTCCACGAATTGCTCAGCGGGATTCTCTTTGGGTTATTTGTCCCCAATAGTACCCAACGGCCAATTCGTCCCAATATTTCGACTGCGCCCCGTTTATCCTTCGGAAAGGTCTATCCCACAATGACTCTCACCGCCGAGCCCGTGAACTCCGTTGTTTCCCATGACGACACTGCGGGCGTGTTCGATCGCGCCGACTACCTGCGCGATTACCCCCACGAGCAGGTGAGCTTCTTCCAGGATCCCGCGAGCGGCCTCAAGGCCATCGTCGCCATCCACTCCACGACGCTCGGTCCCGCGCTCGGCGGAACGCGCTTCTACCCGTACTCCGACGAATCTGCCGCAGTCACAGACGTTTTGCGCCTCTCGCGCGGCATGACCTACAAGGCTGCGGTTGCCGGCGTCGACCTCGGCGGCGGCAAGGCTGTCATCATCGGCGACCCCGCAACGGCCAAGACCGACGAATTGCTCGGCGCCTACGCAAAATTCGTCCAGACCCTCGGCGGTCGCTACATCACCGCTGGTGATGTCGGAACCAACTCCAACGATCTCGACATCATCGGTCGTAACACCGACTACGTCGTCGGCCGCAACGCTACGGTCGGCGGTTCCGGCGACAGCGCTCCGATGACGGCCCTCGGCGTATTCCAGTCGATGCGCGCCGCGGCACAGTCGCATTGGGACACTCCGTCGCTCGCAGGCAAGACTGTTGGTGTCGAGGGCACAGGCAAGGTCGGCTACGAGCTGATCAAGCTTCTCCTCGCAGACGGCGCAACCGTGTTGGCGACTGACGTCAACGCCGGAGCGCTCGATCGCGTCAAGGCGGACTTCCCGCAGGTGAGCATCGTCGACAGCATCATCGACGCTGATCTCGACGTTTACGCACCGTGTGCGATGGGCGCAACACTCACCGACACGACCGCACGCTCGATCAAGGCCGAGGTTGTCTGCGGCGCTGCCAACAACCAGCTCACCGTGCCCGAGGTCGAGAACATCCTCCGCGACCGCGGCATCACCTGGACCCCCGATTACGTCGCAAACGGCGGCGGCCTCATCCAGGTTGCCGGCGAGCTGAAGGGCAACTCGGCCGAAGAGGTCAAGCTCAAGGTCGAGAAGATCTTCGACACGGTCACCGAGATCTTCGCGAAGTCGAAGAACGACGGAATCCTCGCCGGCGAGGCTGCTGACGCGGTCGCCGAGGCTCGGATCGCCGAGGTAGCTCGCGTAGCCAAGGGCTGACATCCCTCTCGCAGTCATGTAGCGCGGCCGGTCCCGACTAGTGTGGACACCAGACGAGCAGATTTTGCAGATCTGGACCACATCAGCCGGTAGACCGGCCGCTATGCGTCGGACGCCGGAAGGGCTTACATGACTGAACAATTCGCAGTGTGGACCGAGAACGACGTCGAGCAATCGGCCCGTTGGGGTTCGACGAGCAACGCCCCGGTGCCCAAGCGCATCGTTGTCGCCGACGACACGATGAAGGCCGACGACGCCTATCGCTTGGCATGCGAAGGCACGGCGTTGTTGTGGCGCGGAGATTTTCAGAACGCTCGCCAACTGTCGAAGGCCGTCGCGTCGCGCATCGACCGCAAGCCGCGCCGAGCGTCCGACGACCCAGCCAAAGCCTTCCATCTCCACCGGCAGACCCAAGGACGCCGCGCGCAGATCCTCGGCATGCTGCTCATTCCCTTGGATGCAGATCTGTCGATTCCACTCCGGCGAGCCCCGGACGCGCAAGTCGCGTTGACCGAAGCTTTCGGGATTACCGGTGAGCCTTCGGTTCGCTCGTTGCGTGACATCCTCGGCGCGATCGGCGCTCACGAGTGGCACCGCAAAGGTGTTTTCATCGAGGCTCTCGACGCACGAGTGCATCCCGCCTTCGGAGTGTTCTCACCCGTCCGCGGGGAGTATGTCGATCTTGTCGCGTCTGCGCCACTGCCGTCGACGGAATCGGCTTTCGACATCGGCACCGGCACCGGCGTTCTTGCTGCCGTCCTGGCGCGGCGTGGAGTTCAGACGGTGACGGCCACCGACCAGGACCCCCGGGCACTGCAATGCGCTCGTAGCAACCTCTCGCGGCTTGGCTACGGCGATCAGGTGACCGTGGTGGAAGCAGACCTCTTTCCCGAAGGCACCGCTCCGTTGGTGGTCTGCAATCCTCCCTGGATTCCGGCCAAGGCCACCTCGCCCATCGAATACGCCGTCTACGACCCCGCTGGAGCGATGCTGAAGGGCTTCCTGACTGGTGTCGCAGCGCATCTGGACGACGGGGGAGAAGCGTGGCTGATCCTCTCGGACATTGCCGAACACCTCGGTCTCCGAACGCGATCCGAACTACACGACCTGATTGCGGCCGGTGGGCTCACTGTTGTCGATCGCATGGACGTCAAGCCGACGCACGCAAAGGTCAGTGACCGAACCGATGCGCTTCACGCTGCCCGGGCACGAGAGACGACCTCGCTCTGGCGGCTTCGCCGTCGCTGAATTCATTCTCAGTCAACGGTATTTCCTTGCCATGAAATGGTAATGAACGAGTAACAAATCGGGTCTAGCTTTCTTCGCAGTCGCACATCGTCACGCACTCCGGAGGAATCTCGATGGAAAACACTCTTGCCCGCAACGCAGCCGAAGATCTGACGAAAGGTCTTGGCCGACGCGGATTCATGAGGGCAGTCGCTGCCCTCGGTGCGGGCGTAGGAGTTGCCGGTGTGGCTTCGGGATGCGCGCACTCGAACGCGTCACCGGCTGGATCGTCCTCCTCTGCACTACCGTTCGCCGATGGCATTCCGATTCTGCAACCGGGCAGCGGAAACGTCAGTGGCGATCACTATCTGAGTTCGGATCCGTCGGACGTCATGTGGGGTTATGTGCCCAACATCCACACCCGCGAGGTGATGCGGATGAAGTCGGGCCAGACCGTCACGATCGACGCCCTCTCGCACGAGGGAATTCTCGAGGATCAAGGGCGCAATCCTCTCGAATACTTCGGTAGCAAAGGCGTTTCCGAGAAGGACGTGCTCGAGGATGCGATTGCCGTTGCGGCCGAATACAACCGAACCGAACGAAACTTCGACAAGGACGGACCGCACGTCGTCACCGGCCCGGTCTTCGTCGAAGGCGCCCAGCCTGGAGACGTACTCAAGATCGAGACTCTCGAAGCCATTCCCCGCGTGCCGTACGGCGTTGTGTCGAGCAGACACGGCAAGGGCGCTCTCGCCGTCACAGCAGACGGAACCGCTCCAGCGGGAATCACTCTGGACGAAGTCATGCCGCCGGTCGCCACAGACGGGCGCGCAACAAAGGACCCGTTGAAGTACGGCGGTGTTTCCACTTTCACGGCGATCGAAGACGGCAAGGGCGTGATGCCTTTCGGACAGTCGAAGGTGCGGTTTCCCCTGCGGCCCTTCATGGGAATGATGGGAGTTGCCTATTCTGCGGATGCAGACCCGACATCCCCGTCGTCGAACTCCATTCCTCCGACCCTGGGCGGCGGAAACATCGACATCAGGCATCTCGGTGTCGGATCAACCTTCTATTTGCCGGTATTCGCTGAAGGCGCCCTCTTCTACGTCGGTGACCCCCACATGGCCATGGGTGACGGTGAGGCGGCGCTGACGGCGATGGAAGGATCGCTGCGCGGCACGTTCCGACTCAGCGTGTGCAAGAAGGATTCCGGTGACGCTCCATCGGTGGCTTTCGGATACCCGTTCGCCGAGACCGAGGAGGCCTGGATTCCGATCGGCCTGTCCGACCCCAACGGTTCGGTCGATGGGCAGAACAGTGACCTCAACGGCGCCATGCGGCGCGCGGTGGTCAACGCGCTCGACTTCCTCGAGCATGATCGCGGAATGGATCGAGCGACGGCCTACGCCTATCTTTCTGCCGCAGCCGATTTCACGGTCTCGCAGGTTGTCGATCGAACCGTGGGCGTCCACGGACAGATCTTCAAATCCCACTTCGAATAGCGGGAAAGGCGATCCGTGTTGTCAGGACGGATCGTCGAAGAGGCTCTGTTGCAAGGGATCGGCAAACAAGCCCATTTGCTCAGGTTGCGGCTTTGCCGGCGTCTCGGTTCGAGAATTGGGTAGGACCACCAGTCGCAAGGCCCCCCGCAGACGGTCGACCATGAGTTCCCACCCGCCGACCTGATCCTCGTATCCCGCAGCCTCTTCGGCGTCTCCGCGACTGTGGGCGTCCACAGCCTGACTACGCAGCTGAATCTGCCATTCGTTGCTGATGTGGAGGAGCTGAAGAATCAGATCGCGATCACGACCACAGACATCGGCTACCGCGTCGAGATCCTCGGCCACGTCCAGATCGAGGTGCAGCAGGGTCTCGAGTTCGGGAGGAAGGTCCTCGGCCGTCAGATCGGGCTGCAGCGAGGAGGAGTCACCGCTCTTGTTCGCGAAGAAGAGGTCTCCGCCGACGCGTGCGGCGAACTCGTCGTCCACGGTACGCAGGAACGACGTCAGGGCGGCGCACGTATCGGTGAGTTGCTTGGGAACGAATGGCGAACCCGCCACCTCGAGGAACACCGACAGACGGTCGTCGATCAAGACGAACTTGATGCGCGACCACTTGCGGTTGAGATCGGCGATGACCTCGGCTGCACGGGTGCGGTTGCTGATGTCCTGAACGAGCGGCGAGAACAACTGCACGTCCATGGACTCGGAAAGCGGACCGACGAACATGACAGTCGAACCGACCCGAATGGGTATGTCGCCGTCACTGTCTCGCTCGGGAAGCGTGCCGAGCATGGGAAGCAAAGCGAGAGTGACCAACTCCTTGAGATGGTCGACGTCGTTGGGCATGTAGGCCGCGGTGGGGTCGAGTGTCGGAAGTTCTGTCGACTCGACGACCGACGGATCGAAATCCGGAGTCTGCTCGTTGCCGGTGAGATCGCTGGATAGAAAAGCCGGGTGCTGCACACCGAACACATCACGGAATGCAGCGACAGTCATCGCTGCGAGCTGATCGGCCCAGTTCTGTGCCTTGTCGACGCAGAAGGCGGGGGAGTTGTTCGGATCCTCGAGATTCTCGGAAGGCGGATTCCAGCCGAGTGCGATCAACTTTTGTTCGTCGGCATCTTCGAGTCGATAGCGCGGATGAAGGAAGTCGTTGGAAGGAACCTCGCAGCGGACTGTGTTCTCGTCCCACACGAGGAACTGAACGCATGGCGCTGCGCCGTCAGCTGGATCGAAATCGCCGGTGGACGATTCCACGGCAAGCACGTCGCCGTCGACCATGATGGAAATGTGATCGCCGAGGCGACGTTGAAATTCTGCCCACGCCCGGTCGACACTGACATCGAGATCGAAGCCCATTGCGCTCATCAGCCACCTCCTTCCGCAAAAGCTCAGACCTATACGGTATCGCGAGGCTCCGACAATGCTGCTGTCCTTTTCCGGTCGACCGGATTGCAGCGGACCACGAACCGTGACGACGAGGAAGGTAGTCGCAGGTAGATCGGTTATTCGAGAGCGGCGACTGAAGTGTGCCTGTAACCGCCGTCACCCCAGGCGGTATGCGGGCGAAAGAGCGAGGGTGTTATCCGGCGAGAACGGGCGAGACCTCGACGACGGGCGGCGTGGACCCGGTCGTGACAACGGGGGTGGTGCTGGTCTTGGTGGTTGTGGCCGTCGCGGTCGGTGACGAGGTCGCGGTAGCCGACGCAGTTGTGGTGGATGAGAGGGGTGTTGTCGTACTGGTGGCCGTCGTAGTCGAGGTGGCGGAGCTCGTGATTGTCGCGGTCACCACAAGCGGCTGATTACGAGGAGCAGTCGTCTCGTCGGCGATTCGCCAGGTCGGCGTCGGCGGGATGACAACCGTGGGGACTGCAACCGAGCTGTAGAACGCGGCCGGTTCGATCCCGGCGACGGACTCCACGGAAACCGACGAGACCAGAGTGGGAGGCTTCACCACAGGGCCGCCGGCACCGAATGCGCCGGCTGCTCCGCCGAAAACGAGGCCTGATGTCAGAGAGAGAGCGGCCACTGCGACAGCGCCGATCATGACTGTTCTGTCTTTCATGCACACCTGTCCTTCGGGAGCAGTACGGAAGTACTGTAGGCGAAAAGATGCCGCAATGGAGTATCAGGGTCTGCTGGGCGGGACGCGAATCTGTGTGGCGTAGAACACAAAAGGCCCTGGGTGTCGACGCGGACGTCGGCACCCAGGGCCAGGTCAAGCAGTGAATCAGGCGGGGATCGTCAGTACCTGACCGGCGTTGATGAGATCCGGGTTCGGGATGCCGTTTGCATCCGCGATGCGCTGGTACTGGTTGCCGTCGCCGTAGAAACGCTCTGCGATCGCCCACAGGGTGTCGCCGCTTTCGACGGTGTAGCTCTGCGCTGCCGGAGCGGCGGGGGCAGGCTCGGGCTCGGGTGCCGGAGCGGGCTCCGGGGCAGCCTCGGCGGCCGGCGCTGCGATTGCAGTGTCCGAAGACCACAGAGCATTTCCGCCGACGGACAGAACGACGTTGCGATCGTCCTGAACCGAGAGGGAGGCACCGTCGTTGCCTGCGGTCTGCGATGCCCACACGGCGTCGGAGTCCTTGTAGATGACGAAGTTTCCGTCAGCCTGCACCTCGGCGCGGTTGGCGCCGGATCCGTTGGTGCCTGCGGCCCAAACAGCCTGTCCGCCCTCGGACAGAACCAGGTTGCCGTCGTCCTGCAAGGTGAGGGTGTATGCGCCGTTGTCGGACTTGAGTTCCTGGCCGACTCCGAGGCTCTGACCTGACTGCAGTGTGCTCACGCTGTCCCTTTCCAAATCTGTTGCGATGACTGTGCCTCCACGATTCCGCTTTACCGTCCAGTTACCTTCTGGCCGTTGGTCTCGTAGGCGACCGAGTGTACGTTACCGAAGAGTACAGAGAATTGTGCAGCGTTGACGGATTGCGTGTCGAGCGTTCGGATCTTGCTGATATTAAGGCGTTTTGGGCGAACGCGCCGCGACATCCTACGCGAAGTTGCACCGTTGCGATGCACTTTCTCTTGAACGGCAGGTGAAATCGGCGCGCTCTCAGCGCATTGTCAGTAACCGCTAGGGCTGTAGCGACTTGCGAGTCTCGTCGTGGAGTACGGCAAGCAGCTCACGCTCGACGTCGGCGAACTCGGGCGAGGTGATCATGTCCAGTTCGCGTGGCCTCGGCAAGGGAACGTCGACGACGCACCTGACCGTTGCCGGCCTCGCCGACAGAACGACCACGCGATCGGACAGATAGATCGCTTCACGAATATCGTGGGTGATCATCAGCACGGTCCACCGGTACTTCTGCCACACGTCTTGTAGCCAGGCCTGCATCTCGGTGCGGGTCAACGAGTCCAGTGCGCCGAACGGCTCGTCGAGCAGCAGGACAGGTTTGCCCTGAACAACGGTGCGCAGCATCGCCGCTCGCTGGCGCATCCCGCCGGACAGTTGTGACGGCCGGGCGTCCTCGAATCCGGACAGTCCGAACGCCGGGAACAACTCGCGAGCGCGCTCGCGTGCTTCCTTCTTGCCGACTCCCTGCACTTCCAAACCGAGGGCCGTGTTGTCCAATACCGAACGCCAAGGGAACAGAAGATCTTTCTGCGGCATGTACGCGGTATGCACCTCGGTGGCTGGTTCGGATTCCGTTGCGCGCGTGCCCACACGGACCGAACCCGCGGTCGGGGATTCGAGCCCGGCCAGGACGTTGAAGATCGTGCTCTTGCCGCAGCCGCTCGGCCCGATCACCGACACGAATTCGCCCGCGTCGGCACCAAAGGACACCGAATCGAGCACGAGACGCGATTCTCCGGCCGTGTCGAACCTCTTGGTCAGGTCCTGGATTCCGACCATTGCATCCTCGACCATCGGGTCAGTCATGTCCGCGACCTTTCGTTCATCGCCCATGGTGCAACGATGCGCTCGATGGCGAACGTCAGCAAGTACAGCGTGACGCTGATCAACGCGGTCACCAGTACGGCCGCCAACACCAGGTCGGTGCGGAAGGAGTTCTTCTGGGTGCTCATGTAGATACCCAAACCGGAAGTAGCGCCGACGTATTCGGAGAACACCGCACCCACGACCGCATACGTGATGCCGATGCGCAGGGCAGTGAAGAATCGCGGAATTGCCGAAGGAAGGCGAACGTATCGGAACTCCTGCCAGCGAGTGCTGCCCATACTGCGCAGGAGAGCGCCCGCTTCCCGGTCGGCTGCGGCAAATCCCTCGATGAGTCCGATGGTCATGGGGAAGAACGTCGCAAGGGCGATCACCAACACCTTCGGCAACAACCCGAAGCCGAACCAGATGATCATCAGCGGCGCGATGGCGATGATCGGCAGCGTCTGCGAGACGACGAAAAGTGGTACCAGCGCGCGTGACAACCACGGCGAAAAGTCCACGATCACGGCAAGAATCCAGGCCAACACCAATGAAACAGTGAAGCCGACCAACGTGACCTGCAATGTCGACCAGGCGTGGCCGGAGATGATCTCGCGGTTGTCCCACCCCTGGGACAGAACGCGCCCCGGAGACGGAAGTACTTGCGGCCGAATCCCACTGATCTCGACGTAGATCTGCCACGCCGCCACGAGGAGCACCACCACGGCGAGCGCGGGAAGCGCCCGCCGCATGGTCGAGACCAACCGTCCGCTCACGTCAGGACGCGTCGAGATACTCATTGGTGAAGTACTCCGACCAGTCCGGCTTCTGGGTCAACGGCTTCCCGTCCGGTCCGGCAAGCAATCCGTTCTCGAAGAGGAATCCCGAGTAGCCCGACCAGGTTTCGAGATTCTGGGCGCCCACGACGCCGTTGGCGTCTTTCATGTAGTCGGCGGCGAGCATCCGCTGACTCTCACGCACGAGGTCTTCGTCGGTGAAAGCTCCGGGGTTCGCGTCGATGAGATCCTGCGCGGCCCGGTCCGGGTTGTCGGCAGCAGTCTGATATCCGCGTTGAACGGCTTTGACGAACTTGCGTGCCTCGTCGGGATGGTCTTTCAACCACTGCTGGTTGCCGTTGATCACGATCGAATATGCATCGGGGAAGCCGTAATCGGTGTACTGGAAGTACCGCATCGGAGTTCCGTTTCGCTCCGCTTCGAGGCCTTCCCACGCAAAGTAGGAGACGGTGAAGTCTGCCTGGCCCGAGTACACGGCTTCGTACGCGGAAGTTCCGAGCGTGACCGTCGTGAAGTTCCCGGTCCCGCCGTCGTTGCGGATGATCTGCTGCAGCGTTTCGACTTCGCCGGGATCGCCGAACCCGGCGTACGTCTTCCCGTCGAGATCACGTGGGCGCGTGATGTCCGCACGATCCGCCTTCACGCCGATGCCGGTGGCGCGGTGCTGAAGTGGCGCGATGACGGACGTCGTGGCGGCGCCGGCTGCACGGGCGAACGTGGCCTGACTCTGTGTGCTGATGCCGAACTCGGCATTGCCGGCATCGACCAGGGTGTCGGGCGAGGTGTTGTTGTACGGCAGGATCGAGACGTCCAGGCCGGCGTCCTCGAAGTAGCCCTCTTGGAGTGCTACGTACAAACCGGTGTGGTTCGTGTTCGGTGTCCAGTCGAGTGCGAACCGAATGGTCCCGTCGGAAGAGCCGGTGTCAGAGGCGCATCCGGTCAGAACTGTGAACGCGGCTGCGATCGCGGCAGACGTGGCAAGCGTGCGGCGCAGCGCCGCAAACGACATCACGACGCCGGCCAAGGCTGCTGGTGGAGTGCGGAATCCCAGAACATCAGCTCATAGCGGCTGGCGATGCGGAATGCTTCACTCATCGCCTCACGCTCTGTCTCGGTGGCAGCTTCGGCCGCAGCATCGACCAGTACGCGGGCCTGCGCCACCGACTCGTGGAATTCGGGTGCGTCGTAGGTCGTGACCCACTGTGCGTACGGATGCGACGGATCGGCGTCGAGTACCTCGCGCGCTGAAGCGGCAAGATCGCGGCCGACCTCGGCGTAGATCCAGAAGCAGGGGAGTACTGCCGCTGCGGAGACCGGGTAAGGCGCAGTTGCTGCAGTCGCCGTCAGATACGAGACGTATCCCAGGCAGGCCTGCGAATGCTCGAGCCTTCCCGATCCCGCTGGAAGAATTCCACCGGTGAGAAGTCCGTCGTGAAGCGCAGATTCCACTGTCGCTGCCGTGGACGCGGAATTCGACCAGAAGCCCGCGGACTGCGGATCCGGGGCATGGGCCGCGACCAGGGACAACGCTTTCGAATACCCCTCGAGATAAAGCTTGTCCTGCTCGATGTACGTGCGGAACGCGTCGAGAGGCAATGTTCCGTCGCCGAGGCGGCGGAGGAACTCCAGTGAGTCGATCGACTCGCGGAGGGCCTTCGTCTCGGCCCAGAGTCGATCTGTGAACCGATCCGTCGACGGCGCTGTGGCCACCGAGTTTTCGGCAGAATTGTATGCAGGCTGCGTAGTAGCCATGACATCCCTTCGTCAGCATTACCTGATCAGGTTCCCGGGTGTGTTCTCAGCCCCGCCCATGCGGAGCACCCCGTGTCAGAACTAGGCGACCTTAACACCGAGGGGTTGCGTACTCGGCGCACACCCGTCCGAGATTGGTAGGTTTGGTCTTGATTGCCACACGCGCGGGTCGGGAGGGGATTCAGACATGGAGACCGACGTTCGACCAAATCTCGGCGAGGACGGAACTCTGGTGATCCGGGCGCGAGGCGGAGAAGCCCGCGGGTATCCGGATGGCGGTGTATTCGCGTGGAAGGGCATGCCCTACGCAGCGGCGCCGGTGGGTGAGCGGAGGTTCCGAGCGCCACAACCCGCACAGCCGTGGGACGGGGTGCGCGACTGTCGTGAGTTCGGGCCGATCGCGCCGCAAGGCCAGAGTCCGGCGGTTCCGATCGATCGGGCCTTCAAAATCGACGAGGACTGCCTGTCGATCAACGTCTGGGCCCCGCGACCCGACGCCACGCCGCGACCGGTGATGGTGTGGATTCACGGCGGCGCCTACTGCCTCGGGTCCGCCGCCCAAACGATCTACGACGGCCGTCATCTGGCTGAAACCGGTGACCTCGTTCTCGTCTCCTTCAACTATCGCGTCGGCGCACTCGGATTCCTGGACCTGTCTGCATTCTCCACCGCGGATACTGTTTTCGAATCGAACTGTGGTCTGCGAGACCAGATTGCGGCACTCGAATGGGTTCGAGACAACATCGACGCCTTCGGTGGTGACCCGAGTGCGGTGACCGTGTTCGGTGAGTCCTCCGGCGCAGGATCCATCACGACGCTCATGACCTGTCCGAGCGCCGAAGGCCTGTTCCATCGTGCGATTGCCCAGAGTCCGCCCGCGACCTCCGTCTACGGGGCCGAGCGCGCCAAGACCGTGGCGGAGCGGTTTCTCGAACTGCTCTCGATCGACCCCGAAGACGCAGGCGATCTGCTGACCACGGATCTGGAACTGCTCGTCAAGGCAAGCGATGATTTGGTCAACGAAATTCCGACCCGGATTCCGGGAACTTTGGCGATGGCACCCGTTGTCGATCGCGATCTGGTGCCGCACTACCCGGTTGCGGCTTTCCAGAAGGGTTACGCGCACCGAATCCCACTGATCATCGGTTCCAACAAGGACGAGGCGTCGATCTTCAAGTTCATGAAGTCTCCGCTGATGCCGGTGAGTGCGCAGTCCGTCGAGGCAATGCTCCAATTACTGGCCGACGATCACCCCGACATCTCCGCGACCAAACTTGCCGAGATCATGTCGGCTTACCCTGACCATGCGAAACCGAGTGGCGCGCTGGCACTGTCACGGGACGCTGCGTTTCGCATGCCGACCCTCTGGATCGCAGACGCGCACTGCAGGCATTCCCCTACATGGGTCTACCGCTTCGATCACGCGACGCCGATGCTCAAGGCGGCGCGGATCGGCGCGGGCCACGCGACCGAATTACCTTATGTATTCGGCAATTTCGGAACCCTGAACGTCGACCCCACGTTTTGGCTCGGCGGTCGGAAGGCCGCGATGGAGGTGGCCGGCCGTATCCAACGGCGATGGTTGGCCTTCGCCAGGCATGCCGTGCCGGCGGCCCTCGACGGCTCGAAGCACTGGGCGCCGTACGAGGAAGAGAAGCGGTCGACGCTGTTGATCGACTCCGCCGACACCCTCGTCAGCGACCCCGATCACGGATTGCGCGTCGCCTGGGGCAACGACGTGATGGGGTTCAACTGACGTCGGTCGAGTGCCGCGGACGATCCAGTTCGCGAAGCACCGGCAGAGAGGCACAGACTGCGGCGATCAGGATGATCGGAATCGACAGGGCCACAAAGGTCGACGCGATTCCGAGTTGATCGAGCAGCGGGCCGACCGCGAGGTAGCCGAGCGGGCCGGCGGCGTAGGCCGTCGACGTCATGACACCGACGACGCGTCCACGCATGTGCTCCGGGCTGTGCGTCTGCATGGCGTAGTTGGCGATCGGGCCGACTGGTCCGTAGACGAGGCCCTGCAGTCCGGCAAGTACGAGGATCACCCACAGTGGAGGTAGGAGCGCCATGGCCAGCATCGCTATGCCGAGAACGGCGACGGCAAAAATCATGATCAGCCGCCGGGACATGATCGGCGCCAGTGGGGCGTACGCGAGAGAGCCGATGATGCCGCCGATCGCCAAGGCCATCAACACCGATCCGAGTTGGGCCGGTTGATCCAACTCTGTGAAGTACACCGGGAATACGACACTCTCCACAGGCATGTAGAGCGCGACGACTGCCATGTCGATCAGCGCCAGGGTGCGCAGCAGTTTGTTGTTCCAGACGAACCGAAGACCGTCGAGTGTGCCGTGCCAGATCGATTTCGGACGGTGTTCGTGTTCGGGCACTCCGGCGCCGGGAAGCCGGATGAAGGCGACCACGACTATCGAGAACACAAAACCTGCCGCCGTGACCCAGAGCGTGTTCACCGCTCCGATCGTTGCGATGAGGACACCGCCGATGCCAGGGCCGATCAGATACGCGACGTTGAAGTTGGCCTCGTACACACTGTTGGTTCGATCGAGCTTCCACTTGGCGGTCCGAGTCGCTGCAGGCAGCATGGACTCCCTCGCCGCCATTCCGGCGGGGTCGAACACGGCGCCGAGTGCGGCCAACGCCGCGATCACCGGGATCGTCAAGCCCGCGGTGGCCGCGATGATCGGAATCGCTGCAACGGACATCGCAGAGAGAGCGTCGGAAATCATCGACGTTCGACGGCGTCCGAACTTGTCGACGAATGTCCCCGAAAACAGGCTCGACACGAGTAGCGGAATGGCTGCTGCGCCGGCAACTATCGCCGCGTCGGTAGCCTTACCGGTTCGTTCGAGAACCAGCCAGGGGAGCACGACGATGGCGATACCGTTGCCGATCGCCGAGAACAGCGTCGCGAGATTGACCAGTACGAGAGGGAGATAGCTGGGGATAGCTACGTCCGTGGACGCAGGTGGACGCCGATCTGCTGAGGCGACCACGTTCTTTCCTTCCCCGAGATGGTGCCGCCCAGGATTTCGACGACGGCACCATCGACGCTAGCAGCGGGGTCTGCAGGTTCGCGACTGGTTTTTCGCCGGCCGTTCTCGTTCGGTTATGCCTGGTAGGCGGGGTTCTCCGCAACAAACTTCTCGACGTACGAGCACGTCGGAAGGATCTTCAATCCCTCGTTCCGGGTCTGATCGAGCGCTTCACGCACCACGATGGCGGCAAGCCCGCGCCCACGAAACTGCGGATAGGTCACCGTGTGGTGGAAATCACGGACGCCGGAATGGTCCGAGTACTCGGCGAAACCGGCGAGTTCGCCGTCGACTCGGATCTCGAAACGCGTTTCCGCGGGATTGTGCGCCACTGTCTCGGTCATCTTCGGGCTCCGTTTCGAAAGGACGGCCGGTTGCGCCGCGCCGCGTCTACGTTCTCTGGAGCACGCTACCTGGCAGGCCGTCCGCAATATCGGTTGCCGACGTGGGATCCGTTACTTAGCGCAACTACAACTGGACGACCGTTCAAGGGACCTTCGTCGCCATGGAGAACGAACAAAACTGGTCTGTACGTGCCGATTTGCCCGTACTTTTGTGCCCACAACGGGTGATACATATGCATCACGATCGTAACTATCCCAATATGTGGGACCGGTCACAAAGTTTTTTGTCGTCTGTTCGGATGGATTAAGTGGAGGGCCTGAAACGGGCAAATTGCAGGTCAGCGGCGCGCTGGTTGCGTGTCGATGATGGGTGCGAGTGGCCGGAAACCCCAGGGGTATTGCGTTGGTCATCAGATCGTTTCTCGGACGTGATCCCAAAGACCCGCTCGGGGGGTTAGCGTTTGAATCGTCGGGGATAGAAGAAGCGTTACAACTTCGCCAAAAAAACTTTGGCGTCGCTGCTCAACGGTTCGATTTCGAGTCTTCGTCGGACAACTTCGAGGAAGGAACGCACATGATTTTCGGGCAGCGTGAGTCGAACAGTTACTTTGCCGCAATTTTTTCGTACGACTTCCTTGACGAAGGTCTGGGATACGAGACCATCGCACGGATTCACCGAGGCGAGATCTGCGAATGGATTCGTGATCTCGAGGCTTCCGGGTTGTTCTCGGCTGCGGAAGTCCATGCCGCTGAACTGGCATGGCGCGAAAATCCACGCCTGCTCCTCGACGCCCTTCTCGAGGACGCTGACGAGGTCTCTGTCAAGCGCTGGGAGATCGCGTGGACGAGGCTCGAGCGTCAGTCGCCGGCAGCCGGAACCGCGGTGGCAGAGCACGGCTGATCCGGTCGGGCCGAGTCGACTGCTCAGTCTGCGTCAAGATCAACCGTCTGCGTTACATCAACGGTCGACGAGTATCACCTCGTGATCTGTAAGCACGGTGAATTGCGCGCCCGCCGTGGTCAGGGCCGCAACCGTCCGCGCAGTCACCTGTGGATCTTCGAGTAGTGAATCGCCGCCGTGCGGCACTATCGCGAAGTCGATCAGCGCGAGCCCGGACCAGATCGGGTCGATACCGCACGTTGGCATGACTTCAGCGGGGTCGTCCGACGCGTCCAGCCCGATCAGAGTCGGAGTCGCCAGGCACGCTCCGGCGCTGTATCCCGCATAGGCCACGACGCCTGAACGAACCAGCATCTCGATGACCCTGTCAGCGCCACTTCGAGCTAGCTGAGCTCGCAGGACGAACGTGTTTCCGCCGCGAACCCACAGGCAGTCGAATTCGCGGAGCCGGAGTTCCAGTGCTTCCGATGCACCCAGGAAGTCTCGGACATCCACTTCCTCTGCGGTGAAGCCCGCTGCCCGTAGCGGAGTCAATTCGCTGGTGACTGCTGAACTGCGGGCATTGGCGGGCCACGAATCTGCAGCCGCGGCGATGACCGCGATGCGAGCGCCGCGGCCTACGAGATCGACAAAAGCCTCGCGGTGGTCGCCGAATCGGTAGGACGAGAGAAACAGTTTCACTTCTCAGTACCTTCGCGACCTACCCACCCAGCCCTCAAATCGTGAACGCCAGATTGTCGACGACGCGTGTGCCCACCGTGGTGTCACCGCGAAGCGAGATGTCGGTTCGGTGATCCGACGCGTGGACGCGGCCACCGGCAATTCGGGTGAAGAGCGGTGAGCTCATCGAGATGGTCGTGGTCGCCGGACCGTCCAACTCCGGGACGAGTGTTGCTCGCGCGTCGACCGAGACGTGAAGTGAACGGGCAAGTGGCCCTTCGAGTTCGAAAGTGATCCGCGCTCCCTCTGGCGCCTTTCCTCGTTTTCCGACGACGAATCCGAGCGCGCTGGTGATTTCGCCGAATGCAGTCTCCGCGCGCAATCCGCCTTCCTCACCCGGAATGCCAACTGCATCTCTGATGTCGAGTTCGTGCATCCAACAGTCGAAGGTCCGAATACGCATGAACCGGCCATAGGGCGCAAGACCGACCGGTGTTTGTGTCTCGGCGTCCCAGTCCGCGCTGGTCATCGAGCGCAGCGCTTCGGTTCGTTCGGCGGTGATCTCGCGATATCGGGTCAGCAGGTCCGAGTGCGGTGTCCGCCGCAGGCCTTCGACCCAGCGCTCGTTGAACGCCGCAATCTCGTTGTGGACGTGGGGCAATGCGTGCACGTCCAGATTGATCGACGGCGGATTGATGCCCGAGAGCAGTGATTCCGTACCGATCAGATGGGACACGATGTCGTGAACCGTCCACCCCGGAAGGTTCGACGGTGCCAACCACTGATCGCCGTCGAGTTCGGCCAGCAGTGCGTCGATGACTCTCCATTCCTCGGTCAATGCGTCGACTACTGAGTCCTGGGGCCAACCACTCATGTGGACATCTCCTGTTTCGGACGGTGCGGTTCTCCTCACTGTATGTCCCGGCGGATAAGTGAGCGGGCATTCCCATGCTTCGAGTCGGTGTCGCCAAACCTCCGAGGGTGGCAGAGTTCCTGTGGTAGACCAGGATTGTCGACGCCGAATCAGGCTCACGCGGCGTTGTCGTCACCGACAGAGGAGTCTTCGTGTTTCCAGGAAATTTTGTCCAGTCCACACCGGACAAGCCCGCCGTCATTCGCCCTGCGACGGGTGAGTCCATCACCTATCGGGAACTCGACGAACGGTCGACGCAGTTGGCGCGATACTTCCGAAGTGTCGGTGCCAAGCCTGGGGACCACGTCGCTCTCATCTCGAACAACGATCTCCGGGCGTTCGAGGTGTACTGGGCAGCGTTGAGATCCGGCCTCTACATCACCGCGGTGAACTGGCATCTCACGGCTGCGGAGGCTGCCTACATCGTCGACGACTGCGAGGCGACAATTCTGGTGGCGTCGGGGCAGGCGTCCGCAGCAGTTCCGTTGGACGAGAAGCTGATTCCACGCGTGCGGCACCGATTGGTGTACGGCGGCGCCCTCGAGGGCTTCGACGACTACGAAGAAGCGGTCGATGCGCAGTC
Source organism: Rhodococcus sp. MPR-R1B (assembly GCF_058793255.1). Classification (NCBI taxonomy): domain Bacteria; kingdom Bacillati; phylum Actinomycetota; class Actinomycetes; order Mycobacteriales; family Nocardiaceae; genus Rhodococcus; species Rhodococcus sp. MPR-R1B. Next base: position 20,653 of record NZ_JBXAFO010000025.1, on the reverse strand, counting down.
CACTGCTCCACTCGACTCGCAGCCGCGTGGGGCTGACATGCTGTATTCGTCGGGAACCACCGGCAGGCCGAAGGGGATCAAAGGAGATCTCCCGGAGGGTGAGGTGAACACCACCATGGATCCGTACACCGCGGTGTTCGCACCGATGTACGGGTTCGATTCCGACACAGTCTATTTGTGCCCGGCTCCGGTCTATCACGCGGCGCCCCTGCGTTTTTGCGGCGTGATCAATTCGGTCGGCGGAACCGTGATCTTGATGGATGCATTCGAAGCCGAAACCGCGCTGGAGTTGATCGGTAAATACGCTGTGACGCACAGTCAGTGGGTACCGACGATGTTCGTTCGAATGTTGAAACTTCCGAAGGAGACCCGTGATCGTTACGACGTCTCGACGGTGAAGGTCGCCATTCACGCTGCTGCTCCCTGCCCGCCCGAAGTGAAGACGGCAATGATCGACTGGTGGGGGCCGGTGATCTACGAGTACTACGCCTCGACCGAGGGTTCGGGCGCTACCTTCATCAACAGTGAGCAGGCCTTGTCGCATCCGGGTTCCGTCGGGCGTGACGGAGTGATGGGGATCGTGCACATCTGTGACGACGCCGGGCGCGATCTTCCGGTCGGCGAGATCGGTACCGTGTTCTGGGAGCGGGAGACTTTGCCGTTCCGGTACCACAATGATCCCGAGAAAACGGCTGCCGCGCAGCATCCGGATCATCCGACGTGGACGACGAGTGGAGATATCGGCTATATCGACTCCGAGCGTTTCCTTTATCTGACCGACCGCGCCGCGTTCACGATTATCTCCGGTGGTGTGAATATCTACCCACAGGAGTCCGAGAACATCCTTACTTTGCACCCGAAGGTGTTCGACGTGGCGGTCATCGGTGTTCCCGACGAAGAAATGGGTGAGCAGGTCAAGGCGGTTGTCCAACTAGCGGAGGGAATCGAGCCTGGTGCCCATGTCGCCGAGGAATTGCTGGAATACGTTCGCAGTCAGGTCGCACATTTCAAAGCTCCGAGAAGCATTGACTTTGCCGACGAATTGCCTAGGACCGCTACAGGAAAGCTCGTCAAGCACAAGTTGCGGTCTCAATATGTGAGCAATTGATGCTCTAGTGAAATGCTAGGACATCAGAGTAATTCTGCGAGATAGTCGGCAAGGACCTGCGCGTGACCGTATGGCAGGTCCTTGCTTGCTGTCAGTAGAACAACGGGTCGAGCATCCGAGGCCGGTGCGAGGCGTACTGCAGGTTTTCGCGTTTGAGGCCGCGTGGCCGGAGTCGGTCTACGCGGAGTCGGACGGCGTTACATTCGGAAGCTGGTTCGTAAACTCGCTCGACGGTGATTATTCGGCGCGTCATTCTGATGCCTTTACGTCTTTCGGCCGTTTCAAATAGTGGAATAGTCCGCCATTCCGGTGTGATCGGCCTCACAGTAGGCTTCTTCAGGTATGTCCAAACATACTGTTCGGACTCGATTCAGATGGAGAAAGTGCGTCGTCGGTTTCCCTACGCCGCGTTAACTCTGGCTACTATCAGTCACCATTCACCCAAAAGCGGGTCATCTTCCGCTCATCACATGCTGGTTGCCGCTCGTCGCAGCAGGCGAACCACCAACCGCAGAAGGTAATGGAAAATGGAAACATCGAAGAGCGCACAAGTGCGTCCGTCGGTCGGCGTCCCTCGAGAATCGAGTGATGGTGAGCGTCGGGTCGCATTGGTGCCGAAAATTGTGTCCGCTTTGATCGGCAAGGGTGTCGACGTGGTCGTCGAGTCCGGGGCCGGTCTCGGGGCGTTGATTCCCGACGAGTTGTACACCGCTGCCGGCGCGAAAATCGGCGATCCGTGGACTGCTGACGTGGTGGTCAAGGTTGCGCCTCCGTCGACAGAAGAGATCGCCCGGATCAGTACCGGCGCGAAGCTCATCGGTTTCCTGAATCCGCGTAATGCGGACAACCGCATCGCCGAGTTGAAGGCTGCCGGCATCGAGGGATACGCCGTGGAGGCGATTCCTCGTATCTCTCGCGCGCAGGTGATGGACGCGTTGTCCTCGCAGGCGAACGTGTCCGGGTACAAGGCTGTTCTGTTGGCAGCATCGGAGTCGACGCGGTTCTTCCCGATGCTCACCACCGCTGCGGGCACGGTGAAGCCTGCGACGGTTCTGGTGCTCGGAGTGGGTGTGGCAGGTCTGCAGGCGCTGGCGACAGCCAAGCGTCTCGGTGGCCGCGCTACCGGGTACGACGTGCGTCCTGAGGTCGCCGACCAGGTGCGTTCGGTGGGTGCACAGTGGCTCGACCTGGGAATCGATGCGGCGGGCGAGGGTGGATACGCCCGCGAGTTGACCGACGACGAGCGAGCGAAGCAGCAGCAGGCACTCGAAGATGCGATCAAGGGCTTCGACGTTGTGATCACCACAGCTCTGGTTCCGGGTCGTCCCGCGCCGCGCCTGGTGACCGCTGCCGCGGTCGAAGGCATGAAGCCGGGCAGTGTCGTGGTCGACCTCGCGGGTGAAACCGGTGGTAACTGCGAGCTGACCGAGCCGGGTCAAACCGTCGTCAAGCACGGCGTGACCATCTGCTCGCCGTTGAATTTGCCGGCGTCCATGCCGGAGCATGCGTCCGAGTTGTACTCGAAGAACATTTCCGCGCTGATCGAACTCATGTTGGTGGAAGGCGCCTTGGCGCCTGATTTCTCCGACGAGGTTCTGGCCGGTGCGTGCGTCACCCGTGAAGAGAAGGGCGCCTGATGTACACATCACTGCTGGCGAACATCGCGATCCTGGTGTTGTCCGGGTTCGTCGGCTTCGCTGTGATCTCCAAAGTTCCGAACACCCTGCACACCCCGTTGATGTCCGGTACGAACGCCATCCACGGCATCGTCGTCCTGGGTGCGTTGGTTGTCCTTGGCAAGGTGCACGATCCCTCGATCGGGTTGCAGATCATCTTGTTCGTAGCGCTCGTCTTCGGAACCGTGAACGTTGTCGGTGGTTTTGTGGTCACGGACCGCATGTTGGCGATGTTCAAGGCCAAGCCGGCCGCCAAGTCTGTGTCGAAGGATGGTGACCAGTAATGGAATACCTGGTCAATGCGCTCTACATTGTCGCGTTCTCGATGTTCATCTACGGCCTCATGGGTCTTACCGGCCCGAAGACCGCAGTCCGCGGCAACCAGATCGCCGCGGTCGGCATGCTCATCGCCGTCGTTGCAACTCTGATCTCCATTCGTGATGCGGAGATGGGGAACTGGATCCTCATCGCTGCCGGCCTTGTCATCGGTGTCGTGCTCGGCGTTCCGCCGGCGCTCCGGACGAAGATGACGGCCATGCCGCAGTTGGTGGCACTGTTCAACGGTGTCGGCGGCGGCACGGTCGCGTTGATCGCGTACGCGGAGTTCCTGGACTCGGACGGTTTCACCGCATTCCAGCACGGCGAGTCGCCGACGGTACACATCGTCATCGCTTCGCTCTTTGCCGCGGTGATCGGATCGATCTCCTTCTGGGGCAGCGTGATCGCGTTCCTGAAGCTGCAGGAAACTCTGCCTGGTCGTCCGATCGGAATCGGCAAGCTCCAGCAGCCGCTCAATGCTCTGCTGCTCATTGCCGCCGTCGCGTTCTCGGTGATCATCGGTATCAAGGCGATCTCACCGGAAGGCCCGACCAGCTCACTGTGGATCGTCGGCGTGCTCGTGCTCTCGGGCATCCTCGGACTGATGGTCGTGCTGCCCATCGGCGGCGCGGACATGCCCGTCGTCATCTCGCTGCTCAACGCTCTGACCGGTTTGTCAGCTGCTGCTGCAGGTTTGGCGCTCAACAACCAGGCGATGATCGTCGCCGGCATGATCGTGGGTGCTTCGGGCACCATCTTGACCAACCTCATGGCCAAGGCCATGAACCGGTCCATCCCGGCCATCGTTGCCGGCGGCTTCGGTGGTGGTGGCGGTGAAGCCGCATCCTCCGACGGTGTCGTGCGCACGGCAAAGGCGACCTCGGCCGCCGACGCGGCCATCCAGATGGCCTACGCCAACCAGGTCATCGTCGTACCCGGATACGGACTTGCGGTCGCGCAGGCTCAGCATGCCGTCAAGGACATGGCGAAACTGCTCGAGTCGAAGGGCGTCGAGGTCAAGTACGCCATTCACCCGGTCGCCGGCCGTATGCCCGGTCACATGAACGTTCTTCTCGCAGAGGCGGATGTCTCGTACGACGCGATGAAGGAAATGGACGACATCAACGACGAGTTCTCTCGTACCGATGTCACCTTGGTGATCGGCGCGAACGACGTCACCAACCCGGCGGCGCGCAACGATCCGAGCTCACCGATTCACGGAATGCCGATCCTCAACGTCGACCAGTCGAAGTCCGTCATCGTGCTCAAGCGCTCGATGAACTCCGGTTTCGCCGGTATCGAGAACCCGCTCTTCTTCGCCGAGGGCACCTCGATGCTCTTCGGTGACGCCAAGAAGTCGGTCTCCGAAGTAACCGAGGAACTCAAGGCGCTCTAGCGCTGGTACTCGGAAGGGGCGTCCACTCGCAGCTGCGAGTGGACGCCTTTTTTCGTGGCCGTGTGTTGCAAAGATGTCGTGTGTTGCAACGACTTCTTGTGCTGAAACGACAAAGGCGCCTGGTCCGAGACGAAACTCGGAACAGGCGCCTCTGGCGACGTTTTACGGAACCTCGGGGGTTTCGGGGTCGGAAGAGAAGCCGGAAAGTAGTTCGATCAACTTCTGGATCAGTTCGAGCGGGTTCAGATCTTCGAGGCTCACGGTAAAGACTCCTTCGCTGTGGAACTACTTGATTCGGACATTTCAGAACATACGTCATGTCCAACCGTGGCGGGAGAGCTATCGGCGAAAATCTCTGAATCCCAAAGATTTAGGACTAAAGTCGGATGCTCCGGTGCTTGGAGAACGCGATGGCTGCCGTATCTGGGCGCAGCTCTTCACGTTTCGCGGCGATGGGCGATCGTGCCATCAAAATGGCTGCGGCACAGGCCCATACCAGGGTGATCAGAATGCCAGCTATCACTCCGAAAAGGCCGCTCAGCTCGGCGGCGAGCGCGCTGGCACCGATCGCAGCAACTCCGACGAATCCGAGCCCGGCGACCACCGGACGCCACTGCGGGGCGGAGATCAAGATCGCCGAGCAGTACAGCGCGGTCGCCGCTGCGACGTGACCGCTGGGCAATAGGTCCTGGGGAACATCGGGGAGCCAGGAACCGAATGCCGCGTTGGTGAGATTGGCGCCCATTCCGAGGAGCAGGATCGCGCCGATGCCGTATGGCAGTCCGCGGACCATCGAGACGACGGCCAGAGCGGTAGTGGCTGCGAGTACAGCGGTGACGTCGAATCGGCCTACCGTCCACTCGGCAAGTGCGCGCACCTGTTCCGGGACGCTCAAACCGGGCGAGGTGGGTCGCACGAAATACAAGACGCCCAGCGCTACGACGGCGATCGCGGCAAGGACGAGGAAGCGAGTGGTTGTGGAGGGAGCGGGGTGCTGGGTGGAGGTCGAGACGGTCACGAGTACCAGCATCCCTGTTGAGTCTGTGCCGATCGTGAGGATCAGCTGTGAGGTCTGTAGGCGGTCGGAGAATCGCGCCGAACGACACCCGCACAACCCGCTGCGACCAGGACGCATGCAAACGGGATCAACATTGCTGTGGTGAGAGGCACAAGCTTGGTGACCCAGCCGATGGTTGCCGGACCGGCGAGGAATCCGATGTATCCCATGCCGACGACGCGAGACATGTTGGTGCCGGCCGAACCTGAGCCCAGATTTCCGGCCGTGGTGAAGATCTGCGGAATGCATCCCGACAGGCCGGCGCCGAACAGGGCCCAACCGAGCAACGTCAGTGGTAGCCAGCCGGATACCACGACGGTCAGCATGCCGACGGACGACAGCAACGCGCCGTAGCGAACCACGGCCACCGGGCCTACCGCCGCGCTGATCCGATCCGCGGTGAACCGGCCGACGGTCATCATGGCGGAGAATGCGCCGAACGACAGTGCGGCAACGGCATTCGAAACACCGAGATCTTCCTTGACCTGCAGCGCGCTCCAGTCGTTTGCCACTCCCTCGGCCAGCATCAGAACAAAGGCGAGGGTTCCGAGGGCAAGTACGCGAGCCGAGAATCTGCCGTGTGTCTTTCCGGTAGTCGACGCGGTTTCGGCATGCACGTCGACGTGAGGGAGAAGGGGTCGCGAGCACAACCAGACTGCCAGCAAGCCGATTGCCGACGCGATGCTGAGCGTGACATACGGCGGAAGATCCAGTGCGAGAGTGCCGAATCCGATGACAGAGCCCAATACGCCACCGACCGAGAACATGCCGTGAAAGGCCGCCATGATCGGGCGCCGGTACAACTGTTCGGCCTCGACGGCCTGCGAGTTCATCGACACGTCCAACGCGCCGTTCGCAAAGCCGAACACGACAAGTGCAGCGCCCAGTTGCCAGGTGTTCGTGGCAAACCCCGGGCCGAGAGTGGCGAATGCCAGCCCGCTACCCGCCAGGACGACCATGCGTCTGCTGCCGTATCGATCTGCGAGCGGGCCGCTCAACTGCATGCCGGCAATGGCTCCGACTGCAAGAAGGAGAAGAAGTGAGCCGAGCGTCGAGTGACTGATCCCCACTCGGTGTTCGATGGACGGGATGTGGACGACCCACATCGCGAGGAGAAATCCGTTGATGCCGAAAATGCCGAAGATGCCGGCGCGGGCGCGCACCAGGGCGGAGGTGGGGACTGCGCGGTCGGTGGGGTTGACGCTCACTCGTTCCTTTCTACAGGTGAGTCAGCAACAGGTCCGGGTTCGCGAGCATCTCTGCGACAAATGAGAGGAATCTCGCGGCCTGCTCACCGGTCAGCACGCGGTGGTCGAACGTCAACGTCAGTGTCACGACGCTCCGCACTTCGATCTTGCGCTCGATCACCCACGGACGCTCGCTCACCGAGCCCAGGCAGAGGATGACGGCTTCTCCTGGATTGAGAAGCGGAATGCCGCCGTCGACGCCGAAGACTCCGACATTGGTGATCGTGACGGTGCCACCGGTCAGGTGATGGACGTCCGTCTTTCCCTCACGGGCAGCGACGGTCAGTTCGGTCACCGCGCGTGCGAGCTGGACCAGGCTCAGGGTCTGGGCGCTCTTGATGTTGGGCACGGACAGTCCACGTTCGGAGGCGACGGCGATGCCGAGATTCACGTGATCGTCGATGACGGCGTCGCCGCGGGCCTCGTCCCAATGCGCGTTCACCATCGGGTGCGAGGCGATGGCGGCCACCATTGCCTTGGCAGCGAGAGTCAGCGGAGTGAGGGACAGTCCGGTGAACGCCTCCGAGGAACGGAGCCTGCCGAGCAGTTCCATCGAAGGCGTGACATCAGCGGTGAGGAAGACGCTGGCCTGCGGAGCGCGGGTGCTGGCAACCATCGCCGACGCCATCTGTTTTCGTATGCCGGACGGGGCCAGGCGTGTCGCGTTATCCGAAGGCGCCTGCACGGTAAGCGCGTCTGCGACGTCAGCCGCGGTGACGGCACCGTCGAATCCGCTGCCGGTGATTTCGCTCAGATCGATGCCGGCTTCGCGGGCCGCGCGCCGCGCCGCGGGGGTTGCGGGCCGTCGCTCGGTACTCGCCGCGGATTGCGAGTCCGGCGTGATCCTGCTCCGTCGTCGGCTCGGTCTCTCGGCCGCGGGTCCGTACCCGACCAGCACACTCGGAGACTGCGAATCACTTGGAGACGGTGAATCTGAAGACTCCTCGATACGGATGATCGGAGTACCCACCGGAACGGTAGTGCCAGGTTCGACGAGGAGTTCTCTGACAACGCCGACGTAGGGCGACGGCAGTTCGACAAGAGCTTTGGCTGTCTCTACCTGGGCGAGAACTTGATTGAGTTCCACCGTGTCACCGACGCCGACCGTCCACTCGACCAGATCGGCGGACGTCAGGCCCTCGCCGAGATCCGGTAACCGGAATTCGTGCGCCGTGCTCATGCTGCCAGCGTTCGATCGAGCGCCGCGAGGATCCGGTCGGCGTCCGGAAGGTGAAATCGCTCGAGCTTGGCGGGCGGGTAGGGGATGTCGAATCCGGTGACCCGCAGGATCGGTGACTCCAGCTGATAGAAGCAGTGTTCCGCGACGTGTGCTGCGATTTCGGCGCCGACGCCGAGAAACTTCTGCGCCTCATGGACGACGACAAGCCGGCCTGTCTTGTTCACCGAAGCCTCGATCGTGTCGAAGTCGATGGGGGAGAGTGAACGCAGATCCACGACCTCCAGATCGTGACCTTCTTCTTCGGCAATCCGCGCGGCGTCGAGCGCGGTGGCGACCATGGATCCGTACGCAACCACTGTCGCGTCGTTCCCCGAGCGGGCGACGCGGGCACGGTGGAGCGGAAGCTCGGGCGCGGCATCGGTATTCACGTCGGCGGTATCCCAGTAGCGCCGTTTGGGTTCGAGGAATATCACCGGGTCGTCGGCCGCAATGGATTGGCGGATCATGTGAAAACCGTCGATCGGATTGCTCGGGTACACCACCCGCAGTCCCGCGGTGTGAGCGAAGTACGCTTCGGGCGACTCCGAATGATGTTCCACCGCACCGATTCCGCCGCCACTGGGAATCCGAATCGTCAGTGGCGCAGAGGCAGCGCCTCGGGTGCGGTACTGGATCTTGGCCACCTGCGAGACGATCTGATCGAAAGCCGGGTAGACAAACCCGTCGAATTGAATTTCGCAGACAGGCCGATACCCGCGCAAGGCAAGCCCGAAAGCTGTTCCCACGATCCCTGATTCGGCGAGGGGCATGTCGATCACCCGAGTGTCGCCGAAGTCCTTCTGCAGGGCGTCGGTAACCCGGAATACGCCGCCGAGACGGCCGACGTCCTCGCCCATGATGACAACGCGACGATCGTCTTCGAGTGCGCGTCGAAGGCCGGTGTTGAGCGCGGTCACCAGATTCATGACGGTCATGACGAAGCCCCTTCCAGGCTACGGAGATACGCGCGATGCTCTTCGCGTTCAGCGTCGATCAGTGGGTGTGCCTCGGCGTAGACGTGATCGAAGAGCGCTGACGGGGGCGGATCGGCGAGCGCGATGGTTGCGCGTCGCAGTCCAGCGGCGACGTCGTCGGCGGCTGCCGCGATGGTGCTGAGTTCGTTTTCTCCGAGAAGATCGCGACGGCCGAGGAGCAGACGCATTCGCTCGAGCGGATCGCGGCTTCTCCACTCCGACATATCCGTATCGGTGCGGTACCTGCTCGGATCGTCGGAGGTCGTGTGCGGGCCCATTCTGCAGGTGATCGCCTCGATGAACGTCGGGCCGCTGCCTTCGCGTGCGCGATTGAGCGCCGAGCGCGTCACGGCGAGCACGGCAAGGACGTCGTTACCGTCGACGCGGATCGCGGGGATGCCGTAACCGATTGCCCGATGTGAGATGGGCGTGCGTGACTGGAGGGATACCGGTTCACTGATTGCCCACTGGTTGTTCTGGCAGAAGAAGACAACGCCGACACGGAAACTGGCGGCAAATCCCATCGCCTCGGCGATGTCGCCCTGACTTGTGGCGCCGTCGCCGAAGTACGCGATCGTTGCGATCTCGGCGCCGTCCAGGTGTGCGCCGAGTGCGTATCCGGTGGCGTGCAGCCCTTGGGAGCCGACGACGATCGCCGGATTGGTGACGTTGAATTGTTCTGGATCCCAACCGGAATGGGAGATTCCTCGCCACATGGTGGTCAGCAATTCGGGGGGAACACCCCGGCAGTACGCGACGGCATGTTCGCGGTAGCTGGTGAACGCGAAGTCGTCTGGGGCGAGCGCTCTCGCGGAACCGACCTGGGCGGCTTCTTGGCCTAGCATCGGAGCCCACAAACCGATTTCGCCTTGACGCTGCAGGGCAACAGCTTCGGTGTCGATTCGGCGACTCACGACGAGATCGCGATACAACGACAGCAGTTCGTCAGGCCCGATGTCTGTTATCAGGCGGTCGAATTCGGGACGGCACACTCGTGCGCCGTTCGGTTGGATGAGTTGGACCGGATAATCGAGGTTGTCGATCATCTTCGCTCACCTCGGTTTCTGCTCATGCCCGGCGCGCCTCGTGAGTACGCCGCACAATCCCGATGTGTTGTATGCAGTTGTCGCTCTACCATCAGGATCCCCCTGATTGGGAAATCCGCAAGTATTTTCACTGCCGTATCAAGACCTGAACTGCGAACTGGCGAGTAACAAACGTGTCGGTACGGCCAACCGATCGGACTTCAACCGCTAGCATCGGTGCGGTGACTGCAGTCGGTTTGAACGAAGAAGCTGTTTCCGCGTGGATCGCCGAACTGGGGGTCGGCGCCACGACACCACTGACTTTCGAGAGGATCGGTAACGGGCAATCGAACCTGACCTACTCCGTGACGGATGCGGGCGGAGGACGGTGGGTACTGCGCAGACCTCCACTCGGCACGTTGTTGGCTTCCGCGCACGACGTCGTTCGCGAGCACCGCATCCTGTCCTCGCTCCAGGGAACCAAAGTGCCGGTTCCGAAGATCCTCGGCATCACGGAAGATACGGAGATCACGGACGCTCCGCTGGTCCTCATGAGCTACATCGACGGCGTTGTGATCGACGGCGTTCCGGTGGCTCAGAAGTTGACCGAGGACGAGCGTCGCGCGGTCGGCTTGGCGATGCCCAAAACCCTCGCCAGCATCCACGGAGTTGACCTGGAAGAGACCGGGCTGGACGACCTGGCCAGCCGCAAGCCCTTTGCCGAGCGTCAGCTCAAGCGGTGGTCGGCGCAGTGGGAGAAGTCGAAGACCCGCGATGTTCCGGATGTCGACCGATTGGCCGAGATTCTGCACCGAAACATTCCGGAACAGAACGAAGTGACGTTGGTTCACGGCGACTTCCACCTCAACAACGTCATCACCGATCCGGCCGAGGGGCGCATCGTTGCCGTCGTCGACTGGGAGCTGTGCACGTTGGGGGAGCCGCTCGCGGACCTCGGTGCGCTACTCGCGTACTGGCCGGAAGCCGGTGACAAGGTTGCCGGTCCGTTCATGGCGTCCACGCTGGAAGGCTTCCCGAACCGTGACGAGCTGGTCGCTGCCTACGTCGAGGCGACTGGCCGCGACGTGTCAGCGGTCGGATACTGGCACGTACTCGCTCTGTGGAAGCTCTCGATCATCGCGGAGGGCGTGCTGCGACGCATCCTCGACGATCCGCGCAACAAGGCCGAGCACGGCGGCCCGACCGTCGCGCTGATCGACGGAATCGTTGCACGCGCCGTCTTGACGGCAGATCAGCTCGGCCTGAGCTAGTTTTCGGTCAAGGTCCCGGCTGCCGATCTGATGGCCGCCGGGATCTCCACCGGCTTACGGGTGTCGGCGTCGACGTAGACGTGCACGAAGCGCCCGGTCGCGGCAGGTTCCCAATGGCCGCTTTCGACCTCGTGGAATATCGCCAGCGCGTAGACGATGCTCTTGGTGCCGAGCTTCTCGACGGAGATACCCACCTGCAACTGCTCGGGGAACGACAGCTCGCTCAGGTACCGGCACGACGTCTCGGCGACGACGCCGATGGCAGGCAGGGTGCGGATGTCGGTTCCAGTGGAAGACATCAGCCAGGCGTTGACCGCGGTGTCGAAGTACGAGTAGTAGGTCACGTTGTTGACGTGGCCGTAGTGATCGTTGTCGTCCCACCGCGTCGGGACGGGCCAGAGAACGGGAAACTCGCTGATCGACGGGGGCGTCTGCGCTGTGCTCACGGCTTCGACTGTAGTGAGGACTTTCGCGAGAGTGAGGGCAGGGTGGTGCCCTGTAGGACTGCACGCACGATCAGCCCCACCAACAGTGCCCAGAATGCCGAACCGATTCCCAGGATACTGACCCCGGATGCGGCGATCAGAAACGTGACCACGGCGCCTTCACGTTCACTCGCCTCGCTCAGCGCCGACGTGAGGGCGCCGGCAAGCGTTGCCAGGAGCGCCAGTCCGGCAACAGTTTCCACGACTCCGGCCGGTGCGGCGGCTACCAGAGCGGCCACCGCGGCCGCGCCGGCAGCGAGAACGAGATACGCCCAGCCTGCGGTGAAGGCAGCGATCCATCGACGTTTGGGATCCGGATGTGCGGTGGGGGCGGCGGCCAGGGCTGCGCTGATCGCCGCGAGGTTGATCGCATGGCCACCGGCCGGTGCGCCGACGATGGTGCCGATACCCGTCACGATCATCGACGGTCGCCAGGGAACGGTGTATCCGAACGAATTCATCACGGCCACACCGGGAATGTTCTGCGAAGCCATCGTGACGATGTAGAGGGGAATCGCAATGCCGATCATTGCCTGCCAGGTCCACGACGGCGCGGTGAGATCGATGCGGGGAATCATGGCGCCGGCGTCGAGCACTCGATCCGACGTGACGAGGCTGATCCCGATCACGACCGCTGCTGTGAGAAACGCGAGCGGAACCGCCCATCGCTTGGAGAAGCGCTGCGCGGCAAGCCAAACCAGGATGACGGGCGCGACCGCTGCCGGTGCGTCCCGGACGGCGATGATCGGCGCCAGGCACAACGGCATCAGAACCCCGGCGAGCATCGCTTGCGCGAGGGGCGTCGGGATTGCCGAGATGATCCTTCCGAGCGTCGGCCACAGTCCGGTCAGCACGATCGCGATTCCGACGACGATGAATGCTCCGACCGCGGCCGGCCACCCACCCTCGACCGCTCCGGCGCCGGCGAGCAGAGCGGCACCGGGCGTCGACCAGGCCAGGGTGATCGGCATCCGATACCGGCGTGAGAGCCAGAGCATTCCCAACGCTTGGGTCACACACAGAACCAGCAGTCCGGACGCCGCCTCGGTCGCATCCGCACCGACAGCGGCGAGGCCGGTGAGCACCACCGCGAACGAACTGGTGAAGCCGACGAGGGCCGTGACGATGCCTGCGCTCATCGGTTGCGAGTTGCTGCGAACGGCTTCCGGTTCGGTGGTATCTGTGGAGTCCGACATGGTCAGTGATTCTGCCCGACCCGCCCCAGACCCGATTTACCTGTCCGGTCGGATGGGTGAGGTGACCGCTTTGCCGTAGATGAGGTGCGTTTGGGCGTGCCAGACCTCGGGATGTGCGGCGAGGTGGTCGATCAATACCCGTTGTAGATGAGCGCTGTCACGGACCGCGACGTGGAGGAAGAAGTCCTCGGGCCCCGAGACGTTGAAGAGCGCAAGCGTTTCCGGCAGCGCTAGCGCGTCGGCGGTGAACCGGTCGACGAGGTCGCGGCGGTGTGGTCGCAATTGAACGGCGATGATCGCCTGCATCGACCGGCCAACGGCTGCCGGATCGACAACCGCATGGATGCCGCTGATCGTGCCGTTGGCGCGTAGGCGTCGTACGCGCTCGTGGCACGAGGACGTCGCCAAACCGACTCGATCGGCCAACACCTTGTTGGTGATCGACGCGTCGTTCTGCAATTCGGCCAAAATCTTCCAGTCCACCGGATCCAGAGGCTCATTCTTCGTCATCTGCCGAACTATATCCGGAGTCGTTTTGAACTTCCCGGATCCAGTTGCACACTCCTGGCATGAACATGTGTCTCGAATCAGCTCGGGTGTGAGGTATTTCGGATGAGTGTCGGTCAATGGCTCGCTTTCGGCTCCCTGCTATCCATCGTCCTGTTCACGCCGGGACCGGATTTTGTCCTGATCCTGCGTCATTCTCTAGCAGATCGTCGGACCGGCGCGGTGGTGGCCGCCGGTGTGATTTCCGGGCTCTTCGTTCACACCGCTGCCGCGTCACTGGGTCTCTCCGCACTTGTGGCGACACGGCCACAGTTGCTCTCCGCGCTCACCTACGCCGGGGCGGCATATCTGACCTGGCTCGGCATCTCCGCGATTCGAAGTGCTTTCAAAGCCCGCGCCTCGGACGAGGGAATTCCGGCAGCGAAAGAACCGATCGCGGTCACCACGGCATTTCGCTACGGCTTCCTCTCGAACCTGCTGAACCCGAAGGCGTTGTTGTTCTTTCTCGGGCTACTCCCGCAATTCATCGAGCCGGGTGAAGGCGCAGGGCTGCGGACGTTGATGTTGGCGGGCGCGACGGTGGTCGCCGCGGCACTGTGGTGGGCGATCGTGGTGGTGTTGGCGGCCGGAGCCGGCAAGAAGCTGCGTCGCCCTGGCGTCGGGAAGCGAATCGACGTGGTGACGGGAGTGTTGTTGGTGGGCCTCGGTGCCTTCTTCGGGGTTGCATGAGTGGTCGTGTCAGGATGGGCTCATGACACTTCCCGTGCTGATCGACGTCGAAGAACTGTCCGCTCTCATCGAGGCCGGCGCTGCGCCGCGATTGCTCGATGTCCGATGGGCGCTGGGTGATTCGAACGGCGAGCAGCATTTTCGCGACGGCCATATTCCCGGTGCGGTATTCGTGAACCTCGACGAGGAACTTGCCTCGCCGCCGTCGCCGGGCAAGGGAAGGCATCCGCTGCCGAGTCTCGAAGACCTGCAGGCCGCGGCGCGTCGTTGGGGAATCGACGACGGTGATTCGGTGGTGCTTTACGACGCCACCGGCAACACGGCCTCTGCTCGTGGTTGGTGGCTGCTGCGGTGGGCCGGACTCTCGGATGTCCGACTGCTCGACGGCGGGCTGCAGGCCTGGGAGTCCGCAGGACTGCCGTTGGCGGCCGGTATCGGCGAGTCCGTCAGCCCGGGCGACGTGACTTTCACCGGCGGCAACATGCCGACTGTCGACATCGACGGTGTCGGCAACTGGACGAGCGAGGGCGGTGTCCTTCTCGACGCCCGAGCCGGGGAGCGGTACCGCGGCGAGGTCGAGCCGATGGATCCCGTCGCAGGGCACATCCCCGGTGCGGTGAACGCGCCGACCGCCGAGAACATCACCGGCGACGGGCGATTCCTGGATACGACCCACCTGCGTGAGCGATTCGCCGGACTGGGCGTCGGAGACAAGGTGGCGGTGTACTGCGGATCCGGAGTGACTGCAGCGCACGAGATCGCGGCGCTCGCGATCGCTGGTTACGACGCGACGCTGTTCCCGGGCTCGTGGTCACAGTGGTCCAACGACAGCACTCGCGCCGTCGACACCGGAGCCTGAGTCAGCTCTTGGTGCGATCGATGAATGACGGCACGAGAAACCACAGCGCCGTGAACATGATCGCGGCGCACGCTGCCAAAACCTTTGCGGCAACTCCGCCGACGGCGACCTCGGCGATCAACAGGACCGTGCCGGTCATGGAGGCGGCCAGAAAGGCTATGCCGCACAGGGTGAATCGGTTGGCCACGGGCAATATGTTCTCGCGGTGCCCACGGCGGAAAAGCATGCGATGCCAGACCGCGGGTGCCATCAGGAACCCGAACGAGATGGCAACAAGGATCACCGTCACCAAGTGGATGCCGCGGATGTACGCCGACGCTTCCTCGTAGCGTTCGGTGAATGCCACGGCCAGCAGGAAGGCAAACAGGATCTGCACACCAGAGAGCGCGACGCGCAGTTCTTGCAACAACTCGTTGAAGTTCCGCGCGAGTTGTTGAGGTGGAGTCTCCCCGGTCTCGTTCACGGCGACGTGGTTCCTACGCCCGTGAGTATTCCGACGCTCGCTGGATCTGCTCCGCGCTCGGGCGCACACCGGTGTAGAGAACGAACTGCTCGGCGGCCTGAAGGGCAATGACCGACGCTCCTGTGATCGCCGTTTTGCCGAGTTCGGTCGCCAACGCGATCAGTGGCGTCTTCGAAGGCATCGCGACGACGTCGAAGACGACATCGGCTGCGCGCACTGCGTGCTCGGGGAACGACAGTGCATCTGCTTCTGCGCCGCCGGACATACCGATCGGGGTGGCGTTGATCAGCACACCGGGACGAAGCTCACCGAGTTCGGCCTGCCAGTCGAAGCCGTACTGCTTCGCAAGCGATGACCCCACTTGCTGGTTGCGGGCGATCACGGTGACGTCGGTGAATCCGGCGTCGCGCACCGCGGCGACGACTGCTTTTGCCATGCCACCGCTGCCGGCGACAGCGACGGACAGGCTCGTGTCGACGTTGTTGTCACGCAGTAGATCGGCCACCGCCTGATAGTCGGTGTTGTAGGCGTGCAGCACTCCGGACTCGTTGACGATCGTGTTGACGGAGTCGATGGCGCTGGCCGAATCATGCATGACGTCGATGTGCTCGATGACCTGTTCCTTGAACGGCATCGACACCCCGCAGCCTCGAATCCCGAGTGCTCGGATGCCGCCGATCGCGGCTGGCACGTCTTCGGTGGTGAAGGCTTTGTAGACGAAGTTCAGGCCCAATTCCGCGTAGAGGTAATTGTGAAATCTGGTGCCGATGTTGCTCGGTCGCCCGGAGAGCGACATGCACAGGAGCGTGTCCTTGTTGAGGTCGACGGTCATCGTTCCCACTCTAATCGCGAGTTCGGAGTAGTTCTTGATGGAGGAGTGCACCCATCCGGATGGCCCGCAGCGCCGAATGTCGGGTATCCGATCGAAGCACCACTCGCACCGACAGAGCCGAGACGACATGGTCACACAGAACATCGACGAGCACCCGAGCACCGAATCTCGTCCACCGCGTCGTAGATGGGCTGCTCACGCGATCTCCGGGGTCTTGGCCGCGGCTGTCGTCCTGGGCGTCGGTG
Source organism: Rhodococcus sp. MPR-R1B (assembly GCF_058793255.1). NCBI lineage: Bacteria > Bacillati > Actinomycetota > Actinomycetes > Mycobacteriales > Nocardiaceae > Rhodococcus > Rhodococcus sp. MPR-R1B. The sequence goes on along the minus strand of NZ_JBXAFO010000025.1, from coordinate 4,046 downwards.
AACTGGTTGCGTTGCCGATCAACCCGGACGCGTCGCCCTTCTACGCGGTAGGTGCGACTACCGTCGACCGAACGCCGGCGTGGGCTCGCGAGTTCGCGATCGACACTTTCGGTACCAATGACAAGCCGGCGCTGTTCATCGGAATGTCGATCTTGATCGTTCTGCTCGGTGCGGTGGCCGGGCTCCTGGAACGGCGACGCCGCCCGATCGGCAGCGTCATTCTCGTTCTTCTGGGCGCGGTTGGTGTGTATGCGGCGATGCAGCGCCCGACTGCCGATGCGATGTACGTGTTCCCGACGCTGGTCGGTGTGGTGGCGGGCGTCGCAACCTTGCGGTTGCTGATCACACAACTCGAAGTGCCGCTCTCGCCGGGCGTCGCCGACTCGTGGTTGCCTCGTCGTCAGTTCCTCCTGCTTGCGGGTGCGGCGTTGGCAGTGGCTGCGGCAGCGGGTGCGGCCGGGAAGTTCGTGGGGCAGAGAATCGCCGGAGCAGTAGCGAATCGTGAAGATTTTGTCGTGCCCACCGCCGCTGACCCGGCGCCGCCGATTCCGGCGGGTGCGGACATCGCGATTGCGGGTGCGTCGACGTACATCACGCCCAACGACGACTTCTACCGAATCGACACTGCACTCCTCGTTCCGCAATTGACGACGGATTCGTGGGAACTGCGGATTCACGGAATGGTGGACCGCGAGATGACGTTGTCGTTCGACGATCTGGTGGCGCGAACGCCCATCGAGCGAGTCATCACGCTGACGTGTGTCTCGAACGAGGTGGGCGGCGTTCTGGCCGGGAACGCGAAGTGGATCGGTTATCCCATGAAGGACCTGCTCGACGAAGTCGGTGTCCATCCCGACGCCGACATGCTCCTCTCGACCAGCGTCGACGGCTTCACAGTCGGCACCCCGGTCGAGATAGTCACCGACGGCCGTGACGCGATTCTCGCTGTGGCGATGAACGGTGAGCCGTTGCCGTTCGAGCACGGCTATCCCGTTCGGCAGGTCGTTCCCGGTCTGTACGGTTTCGTCTCCGCCACCAAGTGGGTGACGGAGTGGGAACTCACGCGTTTCGACAAGGTCGAGGCCTATTGGACCCAGCGCGGTTGGGGTGCGCAGGCACCGATCAAGACGTCCTCGCGTATCGAGGTGCCGGCAGCTCTGGCTCCCATCGAGCCGGGCCAGGTGCTGGTGGCGGGAACGGCCTGGGCGCAGCATCGCGGGATCGAGAAGGTCGAGGTTCGCGTCGACAACGGTGAATGGCAACCGGCGACACTGGCGCAGGAGTACTCGATCGACACCTGGCGTCAATGGTCGTGGATGTGGGATGCAGGCTCGGGTTTGCACACGGTGCAGGTCAGAGCGACGGATCTGGACGGGAACGTTCAGGTGGAAGAGCGCACTCCGCCGATTCCCGGTGGCGCCACGGGATGGCACACCAGGTCGTTCACCGTGAAGTGACGTCGGAATCCGAATGAGGTTCGGTATACAGACGAACAACGCGCTGAGCCATCCATCCGGCGATCAGGGTTCGCAGGCCGAAGTCGAACGTGTCGTCGGTTCGCAGTGGGGTCGTAGCCTCGCGCGTGATCTCGCTCGGGTTGGAGGATTGGGTCCATGCGACATCCGGCGTCGAGAGTTTCACGACTGATCCGAGAACCAGACTGTCCAGCGTGGAGATTGCGTGACGAGTGTCGGCCGAATCGAAACCCCCGTCCGAAAATGCCTGAACCAGTGCAGTATCGATATCAAAAGTTACCTCGGTGCGGACGCTGCGGGTCATGAGTAGCGGGATGAGGCGCCAGTGCTCGACCGCAGCTCGGCGATAGGCCCACCCCCACGCGCTGATCCGTTCGCTCCACCCTGCCGGTGGGTGGGGGACAGAGATCGACGACATCACGCGGATGCGCATGAGTTCGACGATCTCGGATCGACCCGAAATATGTGTGTAGAGCGAAGACGGAGTCACGTTCAATTGCTTGGCGATCCCGGGCATGGTGAAGTCGCCGGTCGCGTCGACAGCATCCAGAGCCGCGTCGGTGATGTTTCGCGTGGACAGTATCGGCTGGGTGGGACGCGGCATCGATTCTCCTGGTGAGGGATTCGTCAGCAATCTCGGACTTCATCGAGTGATGACAACTCCTTGATTTCGGGAGCCGATATGCATCATACTAACCGAACCCTATTCGGTATGTCGGCGGAATCTTCCGGCGATCGGTACACGTCGGAGGAACATTCAATATGTCTGTCGTATGGCTGACCGGTGCAACGATCATCGACGGGACGGGCGCCGACCCGATCGAGAACTGCGCTGTTGCTGTGGAAAACGGGCGCATCAGTGCACTCGGTGGCACGCCACCCACGGGGGCGGAGGTGCTGGACTGCACCGGGCTGACAATCACGCCCGGCCTCATCGACGCACACGTTCATCTCGGTGGATCGAGCGATCTCGCACCGAGCCTGCGGCGTCAGATCTCGGTAGCCGAGCTCGCTGCAGACATGTTCGCGACCTGCGCATCGACCCTCGACGGGGGATTCACCACTGTTCGTGACTGCGGCGGAATCGACGGTGGACTCGCCGGAGTTGTCGCCTCGGGCAAGATTCCGGGTCCGCGGATCATTCAGTGCGGCCCGATCCAGTGCCAGACCGGTGGACACGGGCACCTGGCGGCCGAATGGGAGCCGACTTCGGACTGGTCCGATCATGACATCCCCGGATTACGTTGTATGTCTCTGCTTTCCGACGGTCCGCACGAAATGCGAAAGAACGTTCGCGAGACGTTCCGCAGGGGTGCGGACTTCCTCAAACTGTGTGTTACCGGGGGAGTGGTATCCACTCATGACAAGCTCACCGATACCCAGTTCACGGTCGACGAGATCGAAGTTGCCGTCGAGGAAGCCAATGCGCGCGGTACCTATGTCACGGTGCATGCTCACAACAACGAGGGAATCCGTAACGCTGTCACTGCCGGGGCAAAATGCGTCGAGCACGGCTCCGATATCGACGACGAGACCGCCAAGTTGATGGCCGAGCACGACGTCGCGTTGGTGCCGACGTTGGCTGTGGTGCAGGCGCTCTCGGACAGCGCGGCGTCAGCAGGTCTACCCGAATCGATTTCGGCTCGGATCGGCCAGATGATGCAGGGTCAGATCGACGGGCTTCTTGCTGCTCGAAATGCCGGCGTCAGAGTGGGATTGGGATCGGACCTCATCGGTACCGATCAAACGGGCCGGGGAATGGAGCTGGTCCTGCGCGCCAAGGTCGAAACCCCGATGGACGCATTGGTTTCCGCTACCCGGATCAACGCCGACATTCTCGGTATCGCCGACGAGGTCGGCACCATCGAAGTCGGCAAGTTCGCCGACCTCGTTGCATTCCGCGGCAATCCGTTGACGGATCCGTCCATCTTCGCCGATCGTGAGCGCATCGCACTCGTCATTCAGAGCGGTCGAGTGGTGAAGGACGGCCGGTAGCTCAACAGCGAGTGGCGAGTTCTGTCAACGCCGAGTGATCCGCCCGGCTGACCGGTAAGCCGTAGGAAATCGCGACGGTCAAGTACTTGCCGGCGTAAAAGCATCGGTACGCAGGATCGGGCGGCAACCACTCACTGGGCGTGCTGTCGCCTTTCGACTGGTTGTCGGGGCCGTTGACGGCCAACAGGTTCAGAGACATGTCGTTCGCGAACCTCATCCGCAACGCAGGAGTCCAGGAGTTCGCGCCGAAGTCCCAGGCCGCGGCGAGCGGGAAGACGTGGTCGATCTGGACGGACTTGGCCTGGCTGCGTTCGAATTCGATGCGATCTCCGGAGTACGGGTCGGTCATCGCGCCCGACAGTACGACGCAGTCACGTGTTCCCGGTTTGAACACCACGTCCGAGAGATCTTGGGCCAGAACGTTGTTGCGGGTATCGCACCCGTCGTGGCCACCAGGTGCGTCCTGGTCGTCGGACCACGCGGGGCCGAAGACGCAGGCTTCTCTGAACAAGAATTCTAGCTTGGCAATCATGTGGAAGTCCTTCCGGAGATCGATCCGAATCCAGGCATTCCGAG